>JAHUZY010000083.1 GCA_019264505.1 Phenylobacterium sp.
TCCTTATGGGAGAGGCGGGAGGTTCAGAACTCCTCCCAGCCCTCTTCCTCGGCCTGGGGCTTCATGGCCAGGGCGGTGGCGCCGTGGCTGACAGGCCGCTGGGCCGGCCGCGGATCGGCCCGGGGCGCCGTGCGGGTGGGCGCTGTGCTGGGCCGGGAGGCGGACGCGGCGTGAACCGCAGACAGCTTGAAGCGGGCCACCAGGCGCGAGAGTTCGCGCGCCTCGTCGGCCAGGACCCGGCTGGCGGCGGTGGACTGCTCGACCATGGCCGCGTTCTGCTGGGTGACGTGGTCCATCTCGTTGACCGCCGTATTGACCTGGGCGAGGCCGAGCGCCTCCTCCTTGGCCGAGGCGGCGATTTCTGAGACCAGACCGTTGATCTCTGTGACCTGGGTGACGATCCGTTCCAGGGCCTTGCCGGTTTCGCCGACCAGCCCGACCCCTTGGGCCACCTGTTCGGTCGAGGCGCTGATGAGCGACTTGATCTCCTTGGCGGCCTCGGCGGAGCGCTGGGCCAGGGCCCGGACCTCGGAGGCGACGACGGCGAAGCCGCGGCCGGCGTCGCCGGCCCGGGCGGCCTCGACCCCGGCGTTGAGGGCCAGCAGATTGGTCTGGAAGGCGATCTCGTCGATGACGCCGATGATCTGGCTGATCTGGGCGGAGGACTTTTCGATCTCGCCCATGGCCGAAACCGCGCGGCGGACCACTTCGCCGGAGCGTTCGGCGTCGGCCCGGGCCGAGGTCACGGCCTCCCGGCCCTGATCGGCGCCGCTGGACGTCTTCTGGACCGTGGCGGTGATCTCATCGAGGGCCGCAGCGGTCTCCTCCAGGGTGGCCGCCTGATGCTCAGTGCGGCGGGACAGGTCGTCGGCGCCGCTGGAGATCTCCGTGGCGCCCGAGTTGATCGACAGGGTGGTGGTGGAGATGGCGCTCATCACCTCTTCCAGCTTGGCGACCGCGGCGTTGAAGTCGTCGCGGAGCTTCTGGTACTCGCCGGGGAAGCTCTCTTCGAGGCGGTAGGTCAGATCGCCATCGGCCAGGCGGTCCATGGCGAGCGCCAGGGCGCCCACGACGCGGGACTGCTCCTCGGCGACGGCGGCGGCGGCGTCAGCGCTCTGTCGGCGGGTCTCCTCAGCGTTCTGGCGGGTGGCTTCCTGCTCTTCGCGGAGCCGTTCCATCTGGATCTGGTTGTCGCGGAAGACCGTCAGCGAGCTCACGATGGCCCCCAGCTCGTCCTTGCGGGCCAGTTCGTCCAGCTTGACCTCGTTGTCGCCCCGCGACAGGCGCTCGGTGGCGCCGGCGATGCGCTGGACGGCGCCGCGCATGGTCAGGACCGACATCAGGGCCAGGGCGCCGGCGGCCAGCAGGGTGACCAGCACCGCGGCGATGGTGACGTTCTGGGACATGGCGGCGCGGGCTTCGCTGGCGGCGGCCCGCTGATCGGTGGCGGCCTGGGTGGCCTGGACGATGCCCGCCAGATTGACGGTCATCTCCTTATACTGCTCCTCGAACGGGGCGGCGAAGCTGGCGGCGGTGGTGAAGTCGACGCCGATCATGGCCATGATCACGTCCAGGGCGTCTCGGGTCTCCTTCAGATCGGCGATCAGGGTGTCAAAGGCGGCGTGCTGCGCGGCCGGCGCGGCGGCCTTGGCGGCCTCGGTCTCCGCGGCGATGGCGTCCACCTCGACCAGCATGGCCTGGCCGCGGCCCTCGATGGCCCCCACCTCGATGCCGGCGGCCTGCTGGGTCAGCAGGTAGTAGAGTTCGCCGTGCACATTGTTGATGCGCTCGGAAATCCGCTGGATCCGCAGGCTGTTGGGCATGTCGGTGTTGACGACCTGACGCAGGGTGTCGGTCTGGGCCCGCTGCATGACGATCGTTCCGGCGGCCAGCGCCGCCAGCATGATCAGGGCGAAGGCCGGCGCGAAGCCGATCTTCACGATCAATGGTAAGTCTACGAGCCGAAACCGCATCTGACGCCCAATCCCCCGTGGCCTAAACATTACCCATCTGGCGGGAGCATGATGAATCGCAGGTGCTAACAGTTCCTAACCGTGGGTTGCGAAATCGCGCGGCCTCGCACGGTTCGCCGCACACTATAGAGAGCCGCCAAGTGAAGGGCGGGGTTCGGCAGGTAGTGAATTATGGTTTATTTGCGTTTACCTATATTTTCCTGCGCGAATTAGACAATTTTAACCTGAATCCCCGATGGTGTGCACACTTCCGGTCTAGAAGGAGTGGGTAGGTGAAAAACATCATCGCAGTGGGTGGGGGCGTCCTCATCAGCCTCGTACTGACGTCTGCAGCAGCGGCGTCTTCGTTTGAACAGAGCATGGCTCGTTGTCTCGCCAAGCACGCCAATATGCGTGACGCGGCGACGGTCATGCTGGAATGCAGCGCGGACGGCGGCAAGCTTTCGGGCTGCGTCGTCCTGCAGGACAGCGCCGCGGGCAAGGGTTTCGACAAGGCTGCGCTCTGCGTCGCCGAGGCCCTGCCCATGGGCGCCAAGACGGGCCAGGTTAAGGTCCCGATGCGGTTCCCTGGCAGCTAAACTCGAGAATTCGCAATTCTTGACGATCCGGCGCCCTCGCAGCCTGCTGCGGGGGCGTCTTTCGTTATGGGGCGTGAAAGCGCGGCTGGACCCGGCCCATCAGGGCCTGCGCCGCCGCCGGCGCCCGCACCTTCCCTTCGCTGATGAAGAAGGCGAACACGTCTCGTCCGGCCGCCAGGTTCGCCGCAGGCGCGATGTGCGGCAGGTCCTCGGGAGCCCCGCCCTCGGCATAGGCCTCAAACCGCCGCGCCCAGCGCCCGAGGGCGTCTTGGGCGTAGCCGGTCTCGATCCCGTCGTCGCCGGCCATCAGCCGGGCATAGACGAAGTCCGCCGTCGGATCGGCGATCATCGGAAACTCGGCGTGTTCGGTCAGGCAGACCGCCACATTGCGCGCCCGGCACAGGTCGAGAAAAGCCTCCTGCGCGAAGCTCTCGTGGCGCACCTCGACGACGTGGCGCAGGGGCCGGCCCTCAAGGCGCGTCGGCAGCAGGTTAAGGAAGCTCTCGAAGTCATCGCGGTCGAACCGCTTGGTCGCCATGAACTGCCACAAGATGGGCCCCAGCCGGTCGCCGAGCTCGATGAGCCCCTGATTGAGGAACTTGCTGATCGACTCCCCGGCGTCGGCCAACACCTTACGGTTGGTGCAGAAGCGCGAGGCCTTAACCGTGAAGATAAACCCTTCCGGAGTCGCCGCGGCCCACTTGGCGAAGCTCTCGGGCTTCTGGCTGGAATAGTAGGTCGAGTTGATCTCGATGACCGGCAGGTGAGCGCTGGCATAGGCCAGCTCATCGGCCTGGCGCAGCCCCTGGGGATAGAAGACGCCCCGCCAGGGTTCGAAGGTCCAGCCGCCGATCCCGGCGCGCACCTGCCTGTTCATCGACGCCTATCCTTCAGGGCCGGGCGGACGCGGTGATGTCCCGGGTCGCCTTGAACTCCGAGCCGTCCTTCCACGCCGGCCAATCGCTGGAATTGGCCAGGGTCAGGCCCAGGCGGTAGAGCAGCTCGGCGTCCTGGGCCATGCCCTCAAGATTCCAGTCCGGACCATATTCGTCGTCCTGCTGGTGGTACTTTGAGGCGGTGTAGGCCTCGGCCCAGGCGAGGCCAGCCGCAACGCCGCCATCAACCAGATCCAGGCCCGAGCGGTAGGAGATGGCGGGCACGCCGCCCCGGACAAAGGGGAAGTGGTCGGAGCGGAAGAAGCTGCCGGCTTCGGGCCGCTGATCGGGCCGGAAGGTCCGCCCCATCTCGCGGCCGTGCGCAATGAGCATGTCCTGCAGGTCCGAGGCCGCGTCGCCGGCGGCGGAGAAGTCCCGCGCCGGGCCGGCGGGGGAGGGCGCATCCAGGTTCAGGATCGCCACGGTCGTCGCCAGAGGATAGAGCGGGGCCGCGGCATAGTATTCCGAGCCCAGCAGCCCCTTTTCCTCGGCGGTCACTAGCAGCACATTGACGCTGCGCTCTGGCGCCGGGCCAGCGGCGAAGGCGCGGGCGATCTCGATGACCGCCGCCACACCAGAGGCGTTGTCCACCGCGCCATTATAGATGGCGTCCCCGTTGGCATCGGCGGCGCCGACGCCGAGGTGGTCCCAGTGCGAGGTGTAGATCACCCGCTCGTCGGGGCGCTTGGCGCCGGTGATCTCGCCGACCACGTTCCGCGTCACGATCTGCTGCCTGTCGACCTCGAAGGCCGCCGACAGGGTCACGCCCTCCAGGACCTTCGGCTGAAAGTCGCGGCTCTGGGCCTCGGCCTTCAGCGCGGCGAAGTCGAGCCCGGCCCGCGACAGCATGTCCACCGCCAGGTCCCTCTGAACCCAGCCCTCCAGGGGAACATGGGCCGCGGCGGGGTCGGGGCGCACGATGTCGAGGATCTCGTTGGTGTTGGAATTGGCCACCGTGGCCCAGCCATAGGAGGCCGGCGCCGTCTCGTGGATCACCAGCAGGCCGAGGGCGCCCTGCCGGGCGGCCTCCTCGTACTTGTAGGTCCAGCGGCCATAATAGGTCATGGCCTTGCCGCCGAAGTCGCCCGCGCCGGTTTCGAAGTCGGGGTCGTTGACCAGGACCAGGACGATCTTGCCGGTCAGGTCCATGCCCTTGAAGTCGTCCCAGTTCCGCTCCGGCGCCACCACGCCGTAGCCGCCGAAGACGATGGGCGCGTCCTTGATCTCCACCCGGTCGGCGCCGTTGGCTGTGGCGCGGATGGCGATCTCTTCGCCCTGGCGGAGGGTAAGGGTCTCGTCGCCGGCCTTCACCGCCGCACTGACCGGGCCTTTGATCTCGAAGCGGGCCAGGGGCACGTCCTGAGTCCAGGCCCTGCCGCCGTCCTGCAGATCGCCGGCGGGCTTGAGGCCCGCGCCCTGAAGCTGTTCGACCAGGTAGGCGATGGTCTTGGCCTCCGCCGGGGTGGCCGGGGCGCGGCCCTTGAAGGCGTCGGACGCCAACACCTCGATGTGGCGGCCCATGGCGGCGCCCGAGATCGGCCCCGCGTCCTGGGCGAAGGTGGGGCCCGCCGCAAGGGCGATGGCGGCGACGGCGGCGAAGAGGTGGGTCTTCATGATGATTCTGCGTAAGATTGGGGTTGCTGCGACCCTATCTGCGGCCCATGTGTCGCGCCACCGTCCGGATGCCCGGCGGCGCCCGGTCCAGTTTGTATCGTCCCTGCAATCACCGGGTCGCAGACCTGTGGTCTGGGAACCCTCGCCGCCCGGGGGTCAGGGATCTGAAGCTGGGCTATGATGCCTTCTGATTCGCGGCCGAGGCCCACCAGGACTGCCATGCGTCTGCCGACTTCGCTCGCCCTTCTCACGCTCCTGTCGCTTGGCGCCTGCGCGACCCCGCGGGAGGCCCGCATCGACCTGCCAGACGCCTATCCGGTGTCGGGCGCGGCCGAGACCCAGGCCCTGGATCAGTGGTGGCTGGCCTTCAACGATCCTGAGCTCACCGCCCTGGTGAATGAGGCCCTGACCCGCAGTCCCGACGCCCAGAGCGCCGAGGCCCGTCTGCGCGAGGCCCGTCTGACGGCCGCCAGCGCGCTCACCACCTTTCTGCCGCAGGGCCAGCTGACCGGCTCAGGGCGGCGGACCGAGACCGAGCAGGTGGATGGACAGGAGATCACCATCCCGGGCTTCTCCACCTCGGGAACCAGCGAGACCTATCAGGCCAATTTCAATGTGAGCTGGGAGCTGGACCTGTTTGGCCGCTTCTTCGCCGTGCGCCGCGCCGCCCAGGGCGATACGGCCGCGGCCCGCTTCGCCTATGAAGGCGCCCGGGCGAGCCTGGCCGCCAATGTGGCCGACGCCTATTTCCAGGCCCGTGGCCTGGCCATCCAGCTGGCTGACGCCCGGGAGAGCGCCCGCATCCAGCGCTCGCTCTATGACCTTCTGGAGCGCCGGGTCCAGGCGGGGCTCACCGCCCGGCTGGAATCCGACCGGGTGGCCGGTGAACTGGCCCAGGCCGACAGCCAGGTGGAAAGCCTGGAGGCCGAGCTGCAGGCCCAGCAGCGGACCCTGCTGGTGCTGGTGGGCCGGGGCACAGCGCCCCTGGACGATGTCTCCACTCCTCCGCTGAGCGCCCTGCCGCCGCCGGTTCCCGCCGCCATTCCGGGCGAACTCCTGGCCAGGCGGCCTGACGTCCGCGAGGCCGAGGCCCGGGTGCGCTCGGCGGCCGGCCGGCTGACCTACGCCCAACTGGCGTTTTTCCCGACCTTCAGCCTGACGCCGGGCCTGGGCATTTCGCGCAGCGAGCAGCCGGGCTATTCGGCCACCTCCCAGAACTGGAGCATCGGGGCTTCAGTCGTTCAGCCGGTGCTGAATATTCCGCAGCTGATGCTGGACCTCAAGGCGCAGGACGCGCGCACCGAACAGGCGGTGATCGCTTATGAGAAGGTGGTCCGGACCGCCTATGCGGAGGCCGAGAGCGCGCTGACCCGCCTGTCGGCCGACCGTCGCCGGGTCGACCTGCTGGCCGATGGCGAGGCCCGGGCCGAGCGGGCCTATAATTCAGCCCGTCTGGGCTATGACGCGGGCCTGACCGATCTGAACACCGCGCTCAGCGCCGAGCAGGTCTGGCGGGCCACCCGGGCCCAGCTGACCAGCGCCCAGGTCCAGGCCCAGCGCCGGGCGGTGCAGGCCTATAAGGCTCTAGGCGGCGGCTGGCCGTCCCAGACCCTCCCCCTCAACACCCAAGCCCGCTGAGGCGGACGGCATGATGCAGATCAAGACCCTTCCGGCGCCCCGGCGCCTCGCCCCCGCCGCCCTGGCCGTGCTGATGGCCGGCCTGCTCGGGCTCGCCGCCTGCAGCGAGGAGGCGCCGCGGGAGACTGCGGAGCAGCAGGCCCGCGCGGTCACCGTCGTGCCGGTGGGCTCGCAAGCCATCACCGGCTCGGTTTCGGCCTCCGGTCCCCTGGTCCCCCGGGAAGAGGCCGCCGTCAGCGCCGAGATCGCCGGCTACCGGGTAGCCCGGGTCCTGGTGGAGCCCGGCGCCTATGTGCGCGCCGGCCAGACGCTGGCGGTCCTCGACGGCGCCCTTCTCCAGTCGCAGCTCTTGCAGCAGGAGGCCGCGCTCGCCCAGGCCGAGGTCCAGGCCGAGCAGGCCGAAAGCCAGGCCGCCCGGGTCGCAGGCCTCGAGGGCCAAGGCGTCCTGTCCAACGAGCAGATCGAACAGCGTCAGTTCCAGGCCCGCACCGCCCGGGCTCAGGTCCGCGCCCAGGCCGCGGGTCTCGCCGACCTGCGGGCCCGCCAGACGCGTCTGTCGGTCAGCGCCCCGGTCTCAGGCCTGGTGTTGGCGCGCAATGTCCGCCCTGGCGATCAGTCGGGCGCCGGCTCGACGCCCTGGTTCGTCATCGCCCGTGACGGGCTGATCGAACTGCAGGCTGAGGTTTCCGAAGCTGACCTCGCCCGCATCCGCCAGGGCCAGTCGGTGCAGGTGACCCTGCAGAACGGCGAGACCGTGCTCGGCAAGGTCCGCCTGGTCAGCCCGCAGGTGAACGCCCAGACCCAGCTGGGGACGGTCTGGATCAGCCTGCCAAACCGGCCTTCGATCCGCGCCGGCGGCTTCGCCAGCGCCGCCTTCGAAGGCGGCGGCGGTTCCTCTCTGACCGTGCCGGAGACCGCCGTGCGTTATGACGGCGACGGCGCCAGCGTCATGGTGGTCGGCGAGGACAACCGCGTGAAGCGGGTGGCCGTCTCCACCGGCGCCCGCGGCGGCGGCCTTGTGGAGCTGGTCCGCGGTCCGGCGGCCGGATCCCTGGTGGTGGAGAGCGCTGGCTCCTTCCTGCTGGAGAATGATCTCGTCCGACCCGTCCGCAAGGGCGCAGAAGGCGCGGCGGCCGCGCCGGCGCCCAAGGCCAAGACCGAGCCCGCGAAATGAGCGCCGACCGCCCCTTAGGCCTCTCCACCTGGGCCATCCGAAATCCGGTCCCGGTGGCGGTGCTGTTCATCGCCCTGACCCTGGCGGGGCTGATTTCCTATGGGAATCTGCCGGTCAAGCTGTTCCCGAACGTTCAGTTTCCCGCGGTGTCGGTCACCGTCACCCAGAGCGGCGCCGCGCCGGGCGAGATGGAGACCCAGATCACCCGGCCGGTGGAGGACGCCCTGGCGGGCATCCCCAACGTCAAGAACATCTATTCCACCGTCACCCAGGGGGTCTCGGTCACCAGCGTCGAGTTCGAGCTGGGCGAGGACCTGCAGAAGGCCACCGACGACGTCCGCTCGCGCATCGACCAGACCCGCGCGGTGCTGCCCCGGGAGATCGACGAGCCGACGGTCCAGCGGATCGAGCTCGATTCCCAGCCGATCATGACCTATGCGGTCGCCGCGCCGAACATGTCGGACGTGGAGTTGTCCTGGTTCGTTGACGACACCCTCGGCTGGGCTCTGCAGGCCCGC
>JAHUZY010000099.1 GCA_019264505.1 Phenylobacterium sp.
CACCCGGCCGCAACGCACAGAGCCGCCGCCCGCCGCTGATCCCGCCCGGCCGCGGACCGAAGGCCCCAAGGGCGGCAAGGCCGACGGGCCCAAGGCCACCAGCGGTTTCGAACAGCTGCGCAACGCCCAGGGGCCTGCCCCGGCCACCCAGGTGGTGCGCGAGCAGTCGGACTATTACCACGCCACCAAGACGACGATCTTCAACGCCCTGATCAACACGATCGACCTGGCGCAGCTGGCCCAGCTGGACGTCAAGGCGGCGGCCGAGGAGATCCGCGACATCGTCGCCGAGCTGGTGGCGATCAAGAACGTCTCCATGTCGATCTCCGAGCAGGAGACCCTGGTTCAGGACATCATCAATGATGTGCTGGGCTATGGCCCGCTGGAGCCCCTGCTGGCCCGGGACGACATCGCCGACATCATGGTCAATGGCGCGGCGCGGGTCTTCATCGAGGTCGGCGGCAAGGTGCAGCTGACCAATGTGCGGTTCCGCGACAACGCCCAGCTGATGAACATCTGCCAGCGGATCGTCAGCCAGGTCGGCCGCCGGGTGGATGAGAGCTCGCCCATCTGCGACGCCCGCCTGCCCGACGGCAGCCGGGTGAACGTCATCGCCCCGCCGCTGGCCCTCGATGGTCCGACGCTCACCATCCGGAAGTTCCGGAAGGACAAGCTGACCATGAAGGACCTGGTGGAGTACGACTCCATCACGCCGGAAGGCGCCCGGGTCCTGGGCGTCATCGGCGCCTGCCGCTGCAACATCCTGATCTCCGGCGGCACCGGCTCGGGCAAGACGACCCTGCTCAATACGCTGACGGCCTTCATCGACCCCACCGAGCGGGTGGTGACCTGCGAAGACGCCGCCGAGCTGCAACTGCAGCAGCCCCATGTGGTGCGCCTGGAGACCCGGCCGCCGAACCTGGAGGGCCAGGGCCAGATCACCATGCGCGATCTGGTGAAGAACTGCCTGCGGATGCGCCCGGAACGGATCATTGTCGGCGAAGTCCGCGGGCCTGAGGCGTTTGACCTGCTGCAGGCCATGAACACCGGCCATGACGGCTCCATGGGCACCCTGCACGCCAACAGCCCCCGCGAGGCGGTCAGCCGCCTGGAATCCATGATCACCATGGGCGGCTATGGGCTGCCCTCCCGGACCATCCGGGAAATGATCGTCGGCTCCATCGACGTGATCATCCAGGCCGCTCGCCTGCGGGATGGTTCGCGGCGGATCACCCACATCACCGAGGTCGTGGGTCTGGAGGGCGATGTGATCATCACCCAGGACCTGATGCTCTACGAGATCACCGGCGAGGACGCCGAGGGCCGGGTGGTCGGACGCCACCGCTCCACCGGCATCGCCCGTCCGAGGTTCTGGGACCGCGCCCGCTATTATGGGCTTGAGCGGGAACTGGCCGAGGCCCTGGACGCGGCCGAATGAGCCCGACGCTGGTCTCCATCCTGGCCGCCGTGCTGGCCTTCGTCGCCGTGGCGGGGTTTGGCTTCGTCCTGGTGGGGCAGTCGCCGGGCCAGGCCCGGGCGGCGCGGCGCACCCAGGCCATGCTGGGGCGCGAGACCCGCGAGGCCAAGACCCGCCGGGGCGGCTCCAGCCCTCAGGACCAGCGCCGCAAGCAGATTCTCGACAGCCTCAAGGAGCAGGACCGAGCCCAGCGCAAGGCCTCCCTGTCGGTCAAGGCGCGCCTGCAGCAGGCCGGGCTCGGCACGACGGTCCGCACCTTCTGGATCATCAGCGCCGGGCTGGGGGTTTCGGTCTTCCTGCTGACGGTGACCCTGGGCCAGCCGGCCTATCTGGCCCTGGGGCTCGGCTTCGCCGCCGGGCTCGGCCTGCCGCGCTGGATCGTCTCCATCCTGGCCGCCCGGCGGATCAAGAAGTTCGTCGAAGCCTTTCCCGACGCCATGGACATCATCGTGCGCGGCATCAAGTCGGGCCTGCCGGTCAATGACAGCCTGCGGGTGATCGGCGCCGAGGCGCCTGAGCCGCTGGCAGCAGAGTTCCGCTATCTGACCGAAAACACCGGAATGGGCGTCTCCATCGACCAGGCCATCGACCGAATGTACGAGCGCATGCCGGCCCAGGAGGTGCGCTTCTTCGGCATCGTCCTGGCCATCCAGCAGAAGACCGGCGGCAATCTGGCCGAGGCGCTGGGCAACCTCTCGACGGTCATCCGCGCCCGCAAGCTGATGCGCGAGAAGATCAAGGCCCTATCTGGCGAGGCGGTGGCCTCGGCCTTCATCATCGGCTCCCTGCCGCCGGCGGTGGTGGTGATGATCAGCCTGATGGCCCCGGAATACATGGCGCCCCTGTTCGTCGATCCCCGGGGTCGCATCATCCTGCTGGGCGGTGTGCTGCTGATGGCGCTGGGCATCTGGGTCATGCGCCGCATGATCAGCTTCAAGATCTGAGGGCGCCGTGGATCTGAGCGCCTTCACCAATCCGGCCAACATCCTGACGGTCTTCGTGGCGGTGGCCACCTTCGCCACCCTGGTGACTCTGGCCGCGCCGCTGATGCGGACCAACAATCTGGAGGCCCGGCTGAAGTCGGTGTCGACGAGGCGCGAGGAGCTGCGGCGCAAGTCCCGGGAGGCTCTGGCGGCGTCCAAGGGCGGCTCCCTGCGCCAGACAGATGCGGGCCTCTACAAGCGCGTGGTCGACCGCCTGCAGCTGTCACGGCTGCTGGAGGATCCCAAGGTGGTGGACAAGCTGGCCCAGGCCGGCTTCCGCGGCCCCCGGCCGGTCAGCACCTTCTACTTCTTCCGCTTTGTCCTGCCCTTCGCCTTCGCCGCCTCGGTGGCCTTCTACCTGTTCGTCATCAACGACTTCGGCCTGAGCGGCATGAACCGGCTGGCCGCCATCGTGGTGGGCCTGACGCTGGGCTATTACGCGCCCAACATCTACATCAGCAACATCGCCCAGAAGCGGCGGGAGTCCATCGTCGGGGCCTTCCCCGACGCGCTCGATCTGCTGCTGATCTGCGTGGAATCGGGCATGTCCATCGAGGCGGCCATCCAGAAGGTCAGCCAGGAGATTGGCGGCTCCTCCATCGAACTGGCCGAGGAAATGACCCTGCTCACCGCCGAGCTCTCCTACCTGCCCGAACGTCGTCAGGCCTATGAGGGCCTGTCGCGGCGGACCAACCATCCCGGCATCAAGTCGGTGACCACGGCCATGATCCAGGCCGAGCGCTATGGCACGCCGCTGGGCGCAGCCCTGCGGGTGATGGCCAAGGAGAACCGCGACCTGCGCCTGGCCGCCGCCGAGAAGACCGCCGCCCAGCTGCCGGCCAAGCTCACCGTGCCGATGATCGTGTTCTTCCTGCCGGTGCTGTTCCTGGTGATCCTGGGCCCCGCCGTCCTGCGGGTCATGGACATGATGGCGCCAGGCGCGTCTTAAGGCCGACCCAGCGATGCGGGCTCTGGTCCGCGCCTTACTGAACCGAGCCCACCGAGTCCCAGGAGCGACCTGACCCCCCAGTGGCGGCCGCCTGGCTGGCGCTTCTCAGATAGGCCAGGTTGTTGGCCACCAGTTGCGGCGGCAGGTCCTGGCGGGCCAGGGCCTCGGCCTCGGCCATGCGCCCCTGTAGACCCAGGATCAGGGCCAGGTTCTGGCGGGTGACCGCCGTGGCGCCGGGCAGGGCGGCGGCCTGGCGCAGCAGGGCCTCGGCCTCGGCGGCCTGGCCCCGGGCGGCCTGGAACATGGCGAGATTGGACAGCACGGCCGGATTGTCCGGCGCCAGCTGCACGGCGCGGCGGTGGGCGGCCAGGGCCTCAACGTCGCGCTGGGCCTGCTCATAGGCCATGGCCAGCAGGAAGGGGGCGCGCCAGTCGCCGGGCGCGAGCGTCTGGGCCTGCAGCGCCGGCGCCACCCCATAGAAGCCTTGGCCCCGGGACAGCTGGGTGCGGGCCAGTTCCAGCAGCACCTCCACATTGTCCGGCGCCAGGACCGCCAGACGCTGGACCGTCGCGGCCGCCTCTTCGGTCTGTCCGAGCCCCCGCAGGGCGCGGGCGAGGCCAAGGCCGGCCTCCAGGTCGGTGGGAT
The DNA here is from genome assembly GCA_019264505.1 of Phenylobacterium sp. Taxonomy (GTDB): domain Bacteria; phylum Pseudomonadota; class Alphaproteobacteria; order Caulobacterales; family Caulobacteraceae; genus Phenylobacterium. Next base: position 4,055 of record JAHUZY010000099.1, read on the forward strand.
CGATATTGGTTTCCCGCGCCCAGAAGGCGGCCCGGGCCAGGGGATCAAGGCCGCCGGCCAAGGCGCGCTCCTGGGCCGAGGCCTTCCGGGCGGCCTCCGGCGCCGGGGCCGTCGTCGGGGCCTGGGGGGGCGCGGCGTCCTGGGGTTTGGCCCGGAAGGAGAAGGCCGCCGCCGGGGAGGCGCCGGCCAGGCCGAGCGCGAGGGCGGTTGCGGCGAGGACCGACATGCGACACATGACCAGGATAGCCTCCAGAGGTTCCGGCCCAGACTGGACCGGTCGCCTTAAAGGAAGCGTTAAGCATAAGCCGAAGGGCCAGCCGCCATGTCCGACCTGATCCTGGACGCCGCAGACGGCGTCATCGTCCCCGTCCATCTCCTGCGCGACGCCGATGTGGAGGCCGCAATCGGCGCCCTGGGCGAGCAGGGGCGTGGCCTGGCGGCGGCGCAGGAGTTCAAGGGCAAGGCCGGCCAGGTCCTGCTGGTGCCGGACGCCGCCGGCGCCGTCGAGCGCGTGCTGTACGGTCTTGGCCAGGGAAAGGCGTCCGCCGTCCGCGCCCTGGCGGCCAAGCTGCCCCGCGGGGTCTACGAGATCGTCCGCAAGCCTGACGACATCACCGAGGACGAGGCGGCCCTGGCCTTCGCCCTCGGGAGCTACCGGTTCGACCGCTACAAGAAGAAGCCCGACGAGCGTCCGCGCCTCCTGGCCCGGGGCGCCGATATGGCCGCCGTCCGGGCCATGGCGCACGCCTGTTCCCTCGCCCGGGACATGATCAACACCCCGCCCAACGACATGGGCCCGCTGCAGATCGAGACCATCGCCCGGGAGATCGCCGAACAGCATGGCGCCGCGATCACGGTGGTCACCGGCGCGGGGCTGCTGGAGGCCAACTATCCCGCCGTCCATGCGGTGGGCCGCGCCGCAGCGCCTGGCCGTGAGCCCCGCATGATCGAAATGACCTGGGGCCGGGAGGGCGACCCCGTGGTGGCGATCATCGGCAAGGGTGTGGTGTTCGACACCGGCGGTCTGGACATCAAACCCTCGGCCGGCATGCGGCTGATGAAGAAGGACATGGGCGGCGCCGCCCACGCCCTGGCCCTGGCCCGGATGGTCATGGCCGCGGGCCTGCCCGTGCGCCTTCTGGTGCTGACGCCCACGGTGGAGAACGCCATTTCCGGCGACGCCATGCGTCCGGGCGATGTGCTCGACTCTCGCAAGGGCCTGACCATCGAGGTGGGCAACACCGACGCCGAGGGCCGGCTGATCCTGGCCGACGCCCTCACCCGGGCCGCCGAGTTTTCGCCGGACCTGACCATCGACCTGGCCACCCTGACGGGGGCGGCGCGGGTGGCGCTGGGGCCGCAACTGCCCCCGTTCATGACCGACGACGAGGCGCTGGCCGCGGCGATCATGGCGGCGTCCGACGCGGTGGAGGACCCCCTGTGGCGGCTGCCCCTGTGGAAGGGCTATGCCGAGGCCCTGGAAAGCGACGTCGCCGATCTCAAGAATGATCCCGACGCCTGGGCCCAGGCGGGCGCGGTGACGGCGGGCCTGTTCCTGCAACGCTTCGCCCCGGAAGGGGCCTGGGTGCATCTGGATATCTTCGCCTGGAATCCGAAGGGGCGGCCCGGCTATCCGGCCGGCGGCGAGGTGATGGCCATCCGCGCCCTCTTCCGCCTGCTGCAGGACCGCTACGGGTGAGCCGCGATCTCCGCCTGACGCTCGCCCGTCCTGACCTCGCCGCCGCCGGCCTCGAAGGCGTGGCGCCCGCCGCCCGTTATGCAGCCACGGCGCCTCGGGCCTGCCGCGTCGCCGCCGCGGCGATCCGCACCGCGCCATCGCCTGGCGCCGAACAGGCCGACCAACTGCTGCTGGGCGAGATCTTCGACGTGCTGGAGGAGGCCGACGGCTTCGCCTGGGGCCAGGCGCGCCGGGACGGCTATGTGGGCTATGTCGCCCTCGACGCCCTGGGGGAGCCCGCCACGTCCACCCACCGGGTCGCCGCCCTGCGGACCTACGCCTTCGAGCGCCCCAGCATCAAGGCGCCGGCGCTGGGTCCCTACAGCCTCAACGCCCTGGTCAGCGCCGTGGAGGTGGAGGGGCGCTTCGTGCGCGACGTGGGCGGGGCCTGGTTCGTGGACCGTCACCTGGCGCCGGTGGGCCTGGACTTCGACCGTGATCCGGCGGGCGTGGCCGAACAGCACCTGGGGACGCCCTATCTGTGGGGCGGGCGCGAGAGCCTGGGCCTCGACTGTTCGGGACTGGTGATGCAGGCCCTGCTGGCCTGCGGCCGGGCCTGTCCGCGGGACACCGACCAGCAGGAAGCCGCCTTTGTCCAGGACGCTGATCCGGCCGCCCTGCGGCGCGGCGACCTGGTGTTCTGGAAGGGCCATGTGGCGATGATGCTGGACGCCGAAACGGTCATCCACGCCAACGCCCACCACATGGCCGTGGCGGTGGAGCCGCTGAACACGGCCATCGCCCGGATCGAGGCCGCCGGCTCCGGCGAGCCCACAAGCTACCGCCGGCCCTAGGTCCGCAAGCCGATGTGTCGGCCAAAGAAAAAGCCCGGCGCGAGCCGGGCTTGATCTTGTCAGGCGTTCACCGCGCTCAGGTGGCGGCGGGCGCTTCGGCCTCGGCGGCCGGGGCTTCAGCCGGAGCCTCGCCCTCAGCGGCGGGGGCTTCCTCGCCCTCGACCGGAGCTTCGCCTTCCGCGGCGGGCTCAGCCACGGGGGCCGGCGCCGGGAAGGGAATGGAACCACCCATGGAGTGCAGATAGGCCACCACATTGATCAGCTCTTCGCGGCGCTTCAGGCCGACGAAGGTCATCTTGGTGCCGGCGATGTGCCGCTGGGGCGCTTCCAGGAAGGCGCCGAGCTCTTCGTGCGTCCAGACCGGATTGGCCGCGGCGAACTCCGTGAAGGCGCTGGAATAGGAATAGCCGGCATGGACCGCCGGCCGCAGGCCCACAATGCCCCACAGGTTGGGACCGGTGCCGTTGGCGCCGCCCTGGGCGATGGTGTGGCAGCTGACGCACTTGGCGAAGCTGGCCTCGCCGGCCGCCACGTCGGCGATCGGCAGGACCGTGCCCCAGTCGATGGGGGCCTCAGCCGGCGCGCCGCCGCCCGTGTCCTCGGGGATCGCGATCGCATAACCCGGAGTTTCGGGGGCGTGAGGGGCGAAGACGATGGCGGAGGCTTCACGAAGGCCAACTACCGCCAAGCCCGTCGCCAGCACAGCGCCGGCGACCTTGTTGAACGTAAGGTCGCTCATAGTCTTAGATTCGGCCCTTTCTCAGGCCGGTCGTCGAAACCGGCATACGCGCGGGAATCTCCCGCCCCTTATTGCGCCCGCGTCTCTTACACGCTACCGGCGCTCGTGCAACCGGCCAGTTGGTCGCTCCCCCCTGCAAGCGCTGCCGCCCACAGGCTTCCATCGAATCATGACGCCCATCGTCCTCATTCCCGCCCGCATGGCCGCCACCCGACTGCCCGGCAAGCCCCTGGCCGACATCGAGGGCGCGCCGATGATTGTCCGCGTGCTGCGCCAGGCGCAGGCCGCCGGGATCGGCCCCGTGGCCGTGGCGGCGGGCGACCCGGAGATCGTCGCGGCGGTGGAGGCGGCCGGCGGCCGGGCGGTGCTGACCGACCCGGACCTGCCCTCGGGCTCGGACCGGATCCTGCGGGCGTTGGAGGTGCTGGACCCACAGGGCCGTCACGACGTGGTGATCAACCTGCAGGGCGATATTCCCTTCGTCGCGCCCCAGGTGGTGGCCGACTGCGCCGAGCTGCTGGCCAAAGAGCCCGGCTGCGACATCTCGACCATTGTGGTGGCCGACAGCGACATCGCCGAGCGCTCGAACCCCGACATTCCCAAGGCGGTGCTGGCCATGGCGCCGGATGGCCGCCGGGGCCGGGCGCTCTATTTCACCCGCTCGACCCTCTATGGGGACGGGCCGGTCTGGCTGCATCACGGGGTCTATGGCTACCGGCGCGAGGCGCTGGTGCGCTTCACGTCAGCCCAGCCCTCGGCCCTGGAGCAGCGGGAGCGGCTGGAGCAGTTGCGCGCCCTTGAGCTGGGCATGACCATGTGGGCCGCGGTGATCGATGCGGCGCCGATCTCGGTGGACAACCCCGCCGATCTGGAACGCGCCCCGGCCCCCCCCCCGGCC
>JAHUZY010000155.1 GCA_019264505.1 Phenylobacterium sp.
GCTCAGGCCAAGCTCATTGGCGTAGAATTCCGGAAGGTAGACCACCAGGGGAAGGCCCAGCCCGGCCAACGGTAGACAGGGCGCGGCCAGCGCCGCCAGAATCCAGTTCGAGCGGCGCTCAGACGACATTCGAAGTCTCACGGGAACGACAGGTGCGCGATCTGACCCCGCGCCGCCCCACAAGGCAAGCCTGGGTCAGCGCAGGGCGTAGAGCTGACCTCGGCTCAGTCGATGACTGAACCGCTCGAACGCCCACTGGGCGTCCCCCCAGACCGCCTGCCGCCGGGAGTCGGTCAGGTCGGAGGCGTACCAGGTGAAGCTCACCGGCATGACCTCGCCATCGAAGGTGGTCATCTCCCCCTCTATCCGGGCGCCGCCGAGGGACGCGCTGCGGAAGGAGAGACCCGGACGGGAGATCATCTCCTGACGGGTCGGTCGGCTGGGTTTCAGGTCAACCAGGACCAGATCAACGCGGCCCCCCGCCATAACCCCCATCTGCTCCAGGTCGGCGGTGACCAGCGCCTTGAGCCGCTCGGCCTGATCTTTCACCTCGGTCAGCCCGTACGTCTTCTCCGCGCTCTCAATGAGGGCGGGCGCCAGCCGGACACTGACCAGAGGCGCAGCCGCCGCGGAAACAGTCGGAACCTCCCCCTGGCCCGCCAGGGCAGGCGACGCCAGGGCAGGGACCAGGACCAGGCTCGCGGCGAGGATCAGACGTGAAACGGCGGGCATGAACAGCCTCCTCTGGATCGCCGTATGGTTGAGGCAAAACCGTGGCGCGACTGTGGCGCCGCGGTTTATCTCAGGACAAGGCGTGTCAATCCACGGCGTGCAAACCCTTGGCCTCCAGCATCGCCCAGATCTCCTCAGGGGTTTCTGCGAAGCCGAACAGGTCCAGGTCCTGTGGAGAGATCATGCCATGCTCAGCCAGGGCCTCGAAATTGATGACCCGGGACCAGTAAGCCTGGTCACAGAGAACGATTGGGATGGGCGGACTTTTGTGTGTCTGGCGCAGGGTGAGCAGTTCGAACAGCTCATCCAGTGTTCCAAACCCGCCGGGAAAGATCACCAGGGCGCTGGCGCGCATGGCCAGATGCATCTTTCGCATGGCGAAATAGTGGAACTGGAAGGTGAGCTCCGGGGTGGAGTAGGGGTTGGGGACCTGTTCGTGGGGCAGGGTGATGTTGAACCCGATCGAGGGCGCGCCGACCTCGTGCGCGCCTCGGTTGGCCGCCTCCATGATGCCGGGCCCGCCCCCTGTGGCGATGACGTTGTGACGCCCTTCGCGGCCATTCAGCAGGGCGCCCCCGGAGAGAGAGGCCAGCGCGCCGAAACGGCGGGCCGTGTCGTACCATTGAGCCTGGCGTCCAGGGCCGTCGGGGGCCACTCGGGCGCTGCCGAACACCACGATCGTCGAGATCACCCCCCAGGCCCGCAAGACGTCTTCCGCCTTGGAGTACTCCAGGAGAAACCTCACCCCACGCATCGAGTCTCCTAGAAGGAATTCCTGGTCCAAAGCCGCCAGCCTGTAGGACGGCGAGGCGAGTTGGAGGTCGGGATTCGTCGGTGAGTTCGGGGTTTCTGACATGGCTTAAGCTTGCCGGGAGTCGCCCAGGGCGGTCCACCTGACCTCACCGCAACCTTGCCGCCTGATAGACATCGTGTACCACTGTTCACCCTAAGGGTGCAAAATTCCCTTGAATCGGCGGCGATTGGGCCATTTGCTCAGGTGACACCGGCGCCCGCCCTTGGCAGTGTCGAAAGCTGATTCCCAACCTGGAGCCATCCATGAACACCTCCGACATCATCGATCGCGTCGCCGCGGCCGACGACAAGCTGACCAAGGCGCAAGCCAAGCAGATCGTGGACGGCGTCTTCGCCGCGATTCGCGACGCCGCCATCAGCGGCGAGGAAGTGTCCCTGCCGGGCTTCGGCAAGTTCAAGGTGCAGAACAAGCCGGCGCGCACGGGCCGCAACCCCCAGACCGGCGAAGCCGTCCAGATCGCCGCCTCCAAGAAGGTGTCGTTCCAGCCGGCCAAGGCCCTCAAGGACGCCGTCAACGGCTGAGGCCTGACGGACCAGAGGCGCCGCGCCCGGCTGATGGGCTAGCGTCACGATCAAGGCCGGCGTCCCTAGTGGCGCCGGCCTTTGTCATGTCAGCTGCTGATCCACCTTGTGGGTCGCGCGGCCTGAGACTTCTATTCCGCGCCCATCTGACCTTGCGCCTCTGCATGAGCCGTGTCCGGGTGGCCCTCCCAGGGGCCCAGGCGTCGATGGGTTTTCGCCGCCAGTTCGGCGCATCGACGATGGGCGTCGGCAAGCTCAAGGGCGCTGTCAAGCTGACCGACGGGCAGGACGCCCCTCGCGGTCGCCTGCAACAGATCGGTCTTGACCTCCTGGTAGGCGTGGTCCGTGGCGCTGATCAGGTGTGTGCAGGCAAGTTCCAGGTCGGAGACCCCGGTGCCAGGCCCCTCCAGGCTGTTAGCCAGAGCTCGCCTTAAATCGCTCCAACTCTTGGATGCCGCCTCTACGCCTGCGGGCGGCGCCCTCAGTCGCAGGCTCATTCGTTCGATTTCCTCCAGGTGCTGGACGGCGCGAATCACGTCCGGCAGGGCCTCCGTCACGGCGGCGGGCAGGGGGCCGGCGCTCATCTCCCCCAAGAAGTTCCGGATCGCTCGCCCAAGCGGCAGGAGTTGGCCTTCGGCCGCCGCGCCCCCGGAAGGCCCAAGGCGCCTTCGATGGGCGACCATCTCAAAGGCGGCGTCCCGCATGCGCTCCACCTCAAGAACCATGCCCCGCAGCGCCAGTGAGGGCACCGAGGCGAGGGTGGCGTCGAGGTATCTGGGCCTGGCGAGATCTTCCTCGGCGGTCACGAAACGACCCTGCAGGAAGGCGATCAACCTTGATCCCATCAGGGCCATGATCAGGGCGCCCAGCAGGTTGAACAGGGTGTGAAACATGGCCAGGATGGCCGGGATCTCAGCTTGCCGGGTGATGCTGGCGGTCAACCAAGCGCTCAGCCCTAAGAGCGGGGATAGCAGCGCCAGAGCGCCCACAGCAGCGACGGTATTGAAGATCACGTGCCCCACGGCCACCCGCCTCGCCGCTGGCGTCGCGCTGAGGGCGGCCAGAATCGCCGTCGAAGTGGTGCCGATATTCGTCCCGATCACCGCCATGGCGGCGATCGGGAGTGGAACCTCGCCACTGGCCGCGGCGGTCAGGGTCAAGGCGATGGCGGCGCTGGAGGACTGGGTCAGCACCGTGACCACCACCCCAACAGACAGCGCGACCAACAGACTGATCACGCTGGCCTCGCTCGGAACGAGAGGCCCCACGTCATTCAGGAGGTCAGAAAAGCCTCCCTGCAGCACTCCCACCCCAAGAAAGAAGGCTCCAAACCCGGCCACAGCTTGGCCAGCGCCATAGAGTCGGGAGCGCCCTCGGAACGCCAGTCGCCCCAGCATGCCAAACCCGATCAACGGCAGGGCCAGCGCCCCCACATCGGTCTTCACGCCCACCAGGGCCACCAGCCAGCCGGTCATCGTCGTCCCGACATTGGCCCCGATGATCAGCCAGACCGCCTGAGCCAGATTGAGCAGCCCGGCGTTGACGAAGCCCAAGGTCGCCACGGTCACGGCGCTGGAGGATTGTAGAAGGGCGGTGATGAGCATGCCGGCCAGGAAGCCGCGCGGCGCCGAGCGGGTCCAGGACTCCAGAACCGCCTGCAACGCGCTGCCGGCCGCCAGCTTCAAGCCCTCGGTCATCAGCCACATGCCGAGCAGAAACAGGCCTATTCCGCCAAGCAGGGAAGCGAACACACTCAGACTCAAGGCGTCTTACCCATCACCAGCTACTGAGGACCGTGAGCCTAGCAGCGCAACGTCCGGAGAGGCGACGGCTAGTCACAAAGTTGTGGGTCCTCTTAGACTTTGAGAATCCACGCCCCTGAAATCCTTCAGCATTTTCGTTGTCGCACACCTCAAACGCATGAGGATTTCCTGGTTCATCTCGAAGATCGCGAGAGAGACTCCTTCTAGGGCGCAGCGCGGATTCGCATGTTGATGGGTATGCCTTCGACCGCGTGGTACTCTCCGCGGCCTCCTGAGCGTCGAGGATGGGCATGTCTGCCATGTCAGGTTGGCGATGAGATCGGCGTCTCGTTAGCGGTTCCTATCCCGTCAGTGCGCCGCGGGGCAGTCGAAGCTGCACTTCGCCTCGGGCACAATCCGCTATGACCGCGTTGGGCTCGAAGGCGACCTTGGAAGGGTCCGCTATCGGGCTGTGCCCCGTCGAGCCGTTGTCGGGCAAGGCGTGCTCTTAGGCCGAGGGTCGGCGCGTGGCTGAAGTTCGAGCGCTGAGGCCTCGGTGGCTCTCAACTGCCGCTGTGGTCGAGGTTGCTTGCGCGATGCCAACCAGGGTGGTGCAGAAACTCGCTGTCGCTCTAGGGTGGCGCATGGTGACACGTTTCATACCACGCATCCTGTGCATGGCCGGCGCTCTTCTGATCGGTTTGGCTCCAGCGAACGCCCAGGTCTCGGGCTCCCCGCCAGAAGTCGGCAAACCCGATCTCCAGGTGATGGCGCCACCTACCTTCGAAATCGGCGCACATCAGGTTATCCGTGTCAGACACGGCGACTATCCGCCCAAGGCGCGAATGGTCGTTCGCCTCGTCCGCGCCGGGGGCGGCGCGGACCTCAACCGCTACCACGGGTGGACCGGCCCGATACACTCCGAAGCGGTTGAGCTAGGGCATTCGGGACACACGACGATCGCATGGGATGGCTCCGCCATCGGCTGCGCACCTAGCGACGTCCGGCAAACCTGCCCCATTGAACCTGGAAGCTACCGCCTTGAAGTCAGCATCTATGCCAGCGCGGATGTCGTCGCAGTGCCGACGCTTGGGGGGACGGCATCGCCACCGGTAGTTGCTCGTGGGGTTTCAGAGCCATTTCTCGTAGCGGGCCAGCCCGACCTTGAGCCGCTAGCCGCCGCGCTTCGGGGCCAAGCGTCTCAATGGGTTGCGTCGCTCTACGTCGCACGGGGGTATTGGATGGGTGGGCGATCAGATTTCTTCGTAAATGAGGGAGGCCCTCTGCGGCGCGACGAGTGCGGCTGGCGCCGGGATTTCCACCCACGCCAGCCGATGACCGGGATAATATCCGTCTGCGCCCCTGCCTCGGCTGTGTCATCTCGTGGTGTGCAGATTCGCGATCTAACCCTCAGTTTCTCGGACGCTCCAGCATGGCCCGCCGACGTTATCAACGGACCTGCTGCCTGGGAGGCCGCACTCATTGAGCTTGGCGCCTCCGACCTGTTGGCGCCCGAGGGTGTCAGCAGAATAGAGGACAGGCCTGAGAGCATCCGCGCCTCACATTACCGGCCAGACCTCAACGGCTGGCTCGTTATGGTGGTGACGGAAGGGCAAGACCTGGCGATTGTTCTGGTGTCAGATCGGGGAGACGCGTGCCTGTCGACCAGATGGGGTCGTAAGGAGTCTTCGCTTTATCGCCTGGAGCGTGAGCAATTTCGCTGCGAGCAGTAAGTGTTCTGGGGACAGCAAGCCTACGCTGTTCTGGAGGCGATCGGTGAGGAGAAGCGATGAGGGCTAAAGTTCTGGTGGCTGTCGCAGCAATGGTGCTGGAGGGAACTATGCCTAGTATCGCTTCCGCGGACGCGTGGTCGACGCGGCCCGATTTTGAGGTGTTCTACCGCGTCTCTAACGAGTCGTATGGGCTGGGGAACTCCAATAGCGATACGGTCCTGGTGCTGCGTGTAAAGGGCGGCGATGGCCAGCAGTTTTGGGCTGCAGAGCGGCGGCAGACCAAGAAGCTCGTTCAGAAACCCGAGCTACACAGACACGTGTGGATTGACGGCCGTGAATGCCCCGCTCTTGAAGCGGCCTTTGAGCAACTCACCGCTTTGCCGCCAATCACATTCGGACCGCCGAGCAGCACGGACGGGGTCTCGATGGTTTTTGACGGCGGTGAGACGGTGCTCTCTGGTCCAGGACCTGGCCCCCGACCGGGTTCCAGTCGTTTCTCGACTGAAGGGCGGTCCGGGCGGGTTGTGCGGGTGGCTGAACACATGGGCCCAGTCACCAACTGGTGGTTCAAGGTTGAGCCCACGCTCGAGCGGTGCTGGCGGCCGAGCCCGAAGTTGCGGGACGGGATTGTTCTAAAGACGCGGATGGGTACCGACGCTCACGCGAAGGCGCAGAAGCCCTGAATAAAGAGCGGAGCCTCGGCCCTCCCTAGCCGAATACAGCCGCTTGAGCGTCCGTTTTCCGGTAACGTGTAAACGCCCGGAACTGGCGCGATCCGGCAATGCTGCCGCGCGAGATGTGGTCGGCTCATTGATCCGCAGGAGATAACCCGTCGTCAGTATTATCGTACGCGTCCGGTTATGGCCCGTCCTTCGCGCTATGATGGATCTCGGCTTCGGCTATGCGGCCGCTAGGTCGGCGTTGGTAGGCTGCCAGTTCCACGGCAGGAGCTCATCGATCTGGTTGGCGG
>JAHUZY010000215.1 GCA_019264505.1 Phenylobacterium sp.
GTTCGGATGTGACCGAACCGCGCCCCAGGGTCCTGGCCGGGCCGGCCGGTCAGTGGTGGCTGTCAGCCTTGATGACCGGCGGCTCGTTGAACTGGTGGAACGGCGGCGGCGACGGCAGGGTCCATTCCAGCGTCGTGGCGCCTTCGCCCCACGGGTTGGCCTCGGCCTTGCGGCGCATGATGGCGGCTTCCAGGAGGATCAGCAGGAAGACCAGCACGCCCACCGCGGTGATCGCGTAGCCCACCGACGAGACGTAGTTCCAGTAGGTGTAGGCTTCCGGATAATCCACATACCGGCGCGGCATGCCCTGGAGGCCCAGGAAGTGCTGCGGGAAGAAGATCAGGTTCACGCCGATGAAAGTGATCCAGAAGTGGAGCGCGCCGGCCCACTCGCGGTACTTCACGCCGAAGATCTTCTCGAACCAGTAGTAGAAGCCCGCGAAGATCGCGAACACGGCGCCCAGGCTCAGCACATAGTGGAAGTGGGCGACCACATAGTAGGTGTCGTGCAGGCTGTAATCGATGCCCGCATTGGCCAGGACCACGCCGGTCACGCCGCCGACGGTGAACAGGAAGATGAAGCCGATCGCCCACAGCATGGGCGTCTTGAAGCTGATCGACCCGCCCCACATGGTGGCGATCCAGGAGAAGATCTTCACACCGGTCGGCACGGCGATGACCATCGTCGCGGCCACGAAGTAGGCGCGCAGATTGATGTTCATGCCCACGGTGTACATGTGGTGCGCCCACACGATGAAGCCGACGAAGCCGATGGCCACCATGGCGTAGGCCATGGCGAGGTAGCCGAAGACAGGCTTGCGCGAGAAGGTCGACACGATGTGGCTGATGATGCCGAAGCCCGGCAGGATCAGGATGTACACCTCGGGGTGACCGAAGAACCAGAACAGGTGCTGGAACATCACCGGGTCGCCGCCGCCGGCGGCGTTGAAGAACGCGGTGCCGAAGTTACGGTCAGTCAGCAGCATGGTGATGGCGCCCGCCAGAACCGGCAGGGACAGCAGCAGCAGGAAGGCGGTGATCAGCACCGACCAGGCGAACAGCGGCATCCGGTGCAGGGTCATGCCCGGGGCGCGCATGTTGAAGATGGTGGTGATGAAGTTGATCGCGCCGAGGATCGAGCTGGCGCCGGCCACGTGCAGGGACAGGATGGCCAGGTCCATGGACGGGCCGGTGTGGCCCAGCGTCGAGAGCGGCGGATAGATGGTCCAGCCGCCGCCGAAACCGCGGCCCGGGCCGCCGTCGACGAACATGGAGAGCAGCAGCAGCACCCAGGCGGCCACCAGCAGCCAGAACGAGATGTTGTTCAGGCGGGGGAAGGCCATGTCCGGCGCGCCGATCATGATCGGCACGAACCAGTTGCCGAAGCCGCCGATCATCGCCGGCATGACCATGAAGAAGATCATGACCAGGGCGTGGGCGGTGACCACGACGTTGTAGCCGTGCTTGGAGGCGTCGATCCAGCCGAGCTGGTCGAGGAGCGAGCCCTCGACAAACACCTGGAGGCCGGGCTCAGCCAGTTCCCAGCGGATAAGACCCGACAGGGCGCCGCCCACGATGCCCGCCATGATGGCGAACAGCAGGTACAGCGTGCCGATGTCCTTGTGGTTGGTGGACAGGAACCAGCGGGTGAAGAACCCCGGCTTGTGATCGTGGTCGTCGTGACCGTGTGCGGCGGCGTGAGCCATCTTTACTCTACCCCTGGTCAGTTCGCGGCCGCTGCAGCGGCGGGCGCAGCGGTCTCTGGCGGCGGCGAAACAGCCGCATCTTCGGCGACGCCTTCGGTCGCCGAGGCGTCCGTGGCGGTCTGGTCGACGGCGGGCGCGGTGGCCTCGGCCTCGGTGCTGGCCGCGAGGCCAGCCGGGTTGCCGCCCTTGGAGGCGACCCAGGCGTCAAACTCGGCCTGGCTGACGACCCGGATCTCGATAGGCATGTAGGCGTGGTCCACGCCGCACAGCTCCGAGCACTGGCCGTAATAGACGCCTTCCTTCTCGGCGGTGAACCAGGTCTCGTTCACACGGCCGGGGATGGCGTCGGTCTTGAGGCCGAAGGCCGGCATGGCGAAGGAGTGGATCACGTCGGCGGCGGTGACCAGCACGCGGACCGTCTTGCCCACCGGAACGACCATGGGTTCGTTGGCGGCCAGCAGATAGGGAACGCCGGCGGCGCGCGCCTCGTCCTCGGGCAGCATGTTGGAGATGAACTCGCCCACCTCGTGGTCGGGGTACTCGTAGCCCCAGTACCACTGGTAGCCCACCGCCTTCACCGTCAGGTCGGGGCGGGGCATGTCGTGATAGGTGAACAGCAGCCGGAACGAGAAGATGGCGATGAAGACCAGGATCAGCACCGGCACCAGGGTCCAGATGACCTCGATGGTGGTGTTGTGGCTGAACTTGGCCGGCACCGGGTTGGCCCGGGCGTTGTAGCGGACGATCACCCAGATCAGCAGCGCTGCGACGAACAGCGTGATGATGGTGATGATCGGCATCAGAATCGCGTCGTGGAAGAAGATCGCGTCATGCTTCAGCGGCGCAGCCGCCGGCTGAAGTGCGATCCCCTTGGGCGTGGGCTGGCCCATCAGGTCCTGGGCGAGCGCCTGGACGCCCCAGAACGCCGTCATTGCGCCCGCTGCGGCCCCGGCCGCCAACGTCCGCATCCCCTGCAAGCTCGACTTCATATCCCCTCGGTCTCTTTGGCGGGGCCGGCGTCGGGGAAATGCCCTGAGCCGATCCGCGACTGAAACGAGGCTCACGCAGCGAAAAGGCGTCCGCCGCCAGGCCCTCAAGGCGCGTGCATACGCGCTCTCCCCCAAATTGCCAAGGCGATAGCCCGCCACAAGGCTGATCACGTTTATGAGGCGATTTCGGACCAAATGACGCACGCCGAACCGGCGCCCGGACGGCGCCCCGTGACGAGACCCCTACGAGACCCTATGTCTTTGGGCAGGCCAGCCTGACGCCCCGCCGAAGGACTTTATGATGAACGCCCATATTTCCGCGCCCTCCATCCTGGACTCCTGCGGCGTCGCCCCGGAGCGGGCCCGGGAAATCCTCGGCGAGGCCCTGGCCGGCGCCGATGACGGGGAGATTTTCGCCGAGCGGTCGGAGAGCGAGTCCTTCCTGTTCGACGACGGCCGGCTGAAATCAGCGGCCTATGATTCGACCGAGGGCTTTGGCCTGCGGGTGGTGGCGGGCGAGACGGCCGGCTACGCCCATTCGAGCGAGATTTCCGAAGCCGCCCTGCGCCGGGCCGCGTCTTCGGCCGCCCTGGCCAAGCGCGGCTATGAAGGCGTCGCCGCCGAGGGACCCCGGGCCACCAACATCCGACACTATGGCGACGACGATCCGCTGGCCGCGCCGGACTTCGCCGAGAAGGTCGCCCTGCTGCAGGAGATCGACGCCTGGGCCAGAGCCCGCGATCCCCGTGTCGTGCAGGTGATGGCCAGCCTTACGGCCGAGCGACGCATTGTGGAGATCCTGCGGGCCGACGGCCGGCTGATCCGCGACGTGCGGCCCCTGTCACGCATCAATATCCAGGTGACGGTGGAAAAGGACGGCCGCCGCGAAGCCGGCTTCGCCGGGGC
>JAHUZY010000344.1 GCA_019264505.1 Phenylobacterium sp.
CCCTTATGGCGTCGGCGGTCTTCTCCCCGGTGAGGATTCGCTGCTCCTCGCCGCCGAACAGCTCGCCAGCCCCTTGCGTCGCCGGCGACAGCTCGCTCAGGCCCACGCCGATCAGGCGGAAGGTGCGACCATCGGCCTCGCGACGCAAAAGCTCGCGGGCGGCGGCGAACAGCGTCCTGGCGGTCTGAGTCGGCTCGCCCAGGGCGCGCCTGCGGGTCAGCAGCCGGAAGTCCGGGGTCTTGAGCTTCAGAGTGACGACGCGACCCGTGACGCCGGCGGCCCGGGCCTGGATCGCCACCCGTTCACAGAGGGGTGAAAGCCGGTCCTCCAGCGCCTCATAGGCGGCGATGTCGGTGTTGAAGGTCGTCTCGGCGCTGATTCCCTTGCGCACCTGATCGGGATCCACCGGCCGGGTGTCGCGCCCGTGCGCCAGATCATGCAGGCGAAGACCGTGCGCCCCGAAGCGGCGGGCCAGGTCCTTCTGGTCCCACCGGGCGATGTCGCCGATGGTCTTCAGCCCTGCGCTCTCCAGGGATTTCACCATGGCCGGCCCCACCCCGGGCAGCAGGCCCACCGGCCGCGGCGCCAGGAAGCTCTGCGCCTCGGCCGCGCCGATCACCGAAAAGCCCCTCGGCTTGTCCAGGTCCGAGGCGATCTTGGCCAGGAACTTGTTGGGGGCGAGACCGATGGAGACGGTGAGTCCCGTCTGCGCCTCGATGCGGGCCTGCACCCTGGCCAGGGTCACAGCCGGCGGGGCGCCGTGCAGGCGCTCGGTGCCCGAGAGGTCCATCCAGGCCTCGTCCAGGGACAGGGGCTGGACGAGCGGCGTCAGCTCCGCCAGCAGACCCATGATGATCTTGCTCTCGGCCTTGTACTTGGCGAAATCCGGCTTGATCACGACCGCCTGGGGACAGGCCGCCAGGGCCTTGAACATCGGCATGGCCGATCGCACCCCATAGACCCTGGCCAGGTAGCAGCAGGTGGTCACCACGCCGCGGACGCCGCCGCCGACGATGACCGGTCGGTCCCGAAGCTCTGGCCGGTCGCGCTTCTCCACCGACGCATAGAAGGCGTCGCAGTCCATATGGGCCATGGACAGCTCAAACAGCTCGACATGGGCCGCCAGTCGCGGCGAGCCGCAGGACGGGCAACGCCGGGTGGCCGGCGCCTCGCCGGTCCAGATGCAGTCGCGGCAGAGCGCCTTCATGGCGCCTCGAGCGGCCAGAGCCAGGCCGCGCCTCGCACGCCAGAGGAGTCCCCGTGGACGGCCTGTCTAATGGGCGTGTCGAACCCATCGGCGAACACATGCGGCCCGATGGCGCTGGGCAGGCGCTCATAGAGCTCGGCCACATTGGACATGCCGCCGCCCAGGACTATGACGTCGGGATCGATCAGGTCGACCACGCCGGCCAGGGCTCGGCCCAGCCGGTCCACATAGCGCGCAAGGGCGGCTTTTGCTCCGGGCTTGCCCGCCCGCCCCGCCTCGACGATCTTGGGTGCCGTCAGACCCGCCCCATGGTCGGTGGCGAGGGCGGGGCCGGAGATCCAGGTCTCCAGACAGCCGCGGCGTCCGCACCAGCAGGCCGGTCCTGGGTGCTCGTCTGCGGCCGCCCAGGGCAGGGGGGTGTGGCCCCATTCGCCAGCCACCCCGTTGCGGCCCTCGATCAGGCGGCCGTCCACCACCAGACCGCCGCCGCAGCCGGTGCCGAGGATGGCGGCGAACACCACGCCTGCGCCCGCCCCCGCCCCATCGGCGGCCTCCGACAGGGCCAGGCAGTTGGCGTCGTTGGCCAGGCGCACGGGCCGCGAGAGCGCAGCCTCCAGGTCCTCGCCGAACCGCTCGCCGTTCAGCCAGACGGAGTTTGCGTTGCGGATCAGGCCGGTGCGCGGCGAGATCGAGCCCGGCATGCCGACGCCGACCTGCGCCGCCCTCGCGCCGGCCTCAGCCTCCACCGCGGCCACCAGTTCGGCGACCACCGTAAGGGCTGGCCGATAGGCGCCCGGATTGGGCCGACGCAGGCGGGCGATGATGGCGCCGCCTGAGTCCAGGGCGGCGGCCTCGATCTTGGTGCCGCCGAAATCGACCCCGATGCGGATCATCGTCGTGTCGATGTCAGGAAATCGAATCGGCGATGGCGATGCGCAGGGCGTCCCAGTCATCGATCCGGGTGTGCCGGTCCGGCGCGGCCGGCGCCAG
Organism: Phenylobacterium sp.; assembly: GCA_019264505.1. Taxonomy (GTDB): domain Bacteria; phylum Pseudomonadota; class Alphaproteobacteria; order Caulobacterales; family Caulobacteraceae; genus Phenylobacterium. The sequence goes on from JAHUZY010000344.1 coordinate 2,198, forward strand.
GGGGCGCAGGCGCTCATCGGCCACATGCTGGAAGCGGGCGACCTTGGGCGCGGTGTCGGCCACGGAGTCCAGGTTGGGCAACAGGTCGTCGATGAAGGCGGCCGGTCCCTTCACCTGCTCGGCCAGGGCGGCGGCCAGCGGCCCCTTGGGGCCCGTATTGAGCAGCAGGGGATAGTCCAGGCCGTTGCGGCCCAGCCAGCGGGCCCGGGCCAGACGGCCCTGGCCTGGCGCATTGGTCAGGATCACCACCCCGGCCTGCTCGGCCAGGCGGCGCAGGGCCTCGGCCGCGCCCTCGGCCACCCGCATCTCGCCTGACCCATAGCGGAAGAAGTCGTCATAGTGCCGCCGGCCTTCCTCGATCGCCAGATGGGCCTCTTCGCCCGGGCGATAGATGTTCTGGAACAGGGCGAAGCGCTCCACCCGGAACTCCAGACCGCGGGTCGCCAGGAAGGCGCCGAAGCCCTCCATGAAATGCCCCAGCACCTCATCCACATCGACGATCACCAGGGGG
>JAHUZY010000358.1 GCA_019264505.1 Phenylobacterium sp.
ATACAGGTTTCCGGCCGACGTCCGCCCCAAGGTCTCGACCGAAGACCTGCTCGACATCCTGGCCGATTTCGAGGCGAGCCTCAGCTTCGAACCTCACTACCAGATCCCACGCTAGTCCGGCCGCCGGACGCCCAGCTCAAGGTCGCCAGGTTTCAGCCCTGGACGGTTGCCCGGTCGGACTGCGGCGCGCCATAGTTGCAGCCGCAGGCTGGCTTGAGGGGGCGCGCGATGGGGGATGAGGTGGCCGCGGCCTGGACCGACGATGACCTTCGGCCGCCACCATCGCCACGCCGGGAGGACGCCGACCAGGCCCTCGCCTCGGCCCTGGAAAGCGCGCGCGATCGCCTGCTGGACCGGTCCCTGCGCAACCGGCTGATCAACACCCCCCTGGGCTCGGCTACCGCCCGTCAGGTGCGGATTTCCGGACGCCGGTCCGACGACGTCTTCCGGACGCTCAGCGCCGGACGAGTCATGACCTTCGCCGCTGGCGCTGAGGCGTCGGCCGCAGAGCCTTCGATCGACATCGGCGAACGCCCCTCGCGTGAGGGTCGCCTGCCCACCGCCATGACCGCCGACGCCCTCCAGAAGCGCCTGCTGAGCCTCTATTATGAAGGCCAGACCCTGGAGGAGGAACAGGGGGTCAACGTGCTGTTCCTGGCCCTGGGCTTCCTGGAGTGGCGGGAGACCCGCGCCGCCGACACCCCCCGCTACGCGCCGCTCATCCTGCTGCCGGTGGATCTCGTCCGCGACGGGGCCAAGGACCGCTTCAAGCTGGAGCTTCGTCCCGACGATCTGATCACCAATGTGAGCCTGCAGGCCTGGCTGAAGGACAATTTCGGCCTCGCCCTGCCCGACCTGCCGGAGGACGAGGACTGGACGCCCTCCGACTACGCCGCCCAGGTCGCCGCGGCCATCGGCGAACGGCCCGGCTGGAGCGTCCGCGGCGATGAAATCCTGCTGGGCTTCTTCTCCTTCGCCAAGTTCCTGCTCTGGCGGGACCTGGACCCAGCCAACTGGCCAAGGCCAGGCCAGCTCACCGGACATCCGATCCTGCGCCAGGTCCTGCTGCGCGACGATCAGGAGGTGGAGGACACGCCGCTGATCGGAGACGACGGGCGGATCGACGAGGTCTTTCCCCTCGCCGAGCTGATCCACATCACCGACGCCGACAGCTCCCAGGCCATCGCTATTCAGGAGGTCATGGCCGGCAAGAACCTGGTCATCCAGGGGCCGCCCGGGACCGGCAAGTCGCAGACCATCACCAACATCATCGCCGGCGCCGTGCACAGGGGCCGTAGCGTGCTGTTCGTCGCCGAGAAGATGGCCGCCCTCGAGGTTGTCCATCAGCGGCTGGTGGACCGGGGTCTGGCGCCCCTGTGCCTGGAGCTGCACAGCCGCAAGGCGGCCAAGACCCAGGTCCTGGACCAGCTCAGGCGGGCCAGGGACGCCACGACGCCGGCGGGCGGGGGAACAGGGATCCTCGACCTCCTGTCGGCGAGCCAGGGTCAGCTGCGCGCCCAGTCAGACCGCCTTCACAGGCGGGGCGGCGCCGGGCTTTCGGCCTTTGACCTGATCGGCGCCATGAGCCTGCTCCAAAGCCAGGGTGCTCCGGCCCCGCGGTTCGAACTGCCCGAGGCCGCCGCCTGGGGAGCCGATAGGCTGGAGGCGGCGCGCGCCCGGGCCGAACGTCTCGGGGAGCGGCTGGCGCAGGCCGGCGCCCCCGCCGCACACCCCTGGCGCGGCGCCGGTCTGGCTGCGCCCGATGCGCTGGAGCAGGCGCGTCTGGCCCCCCTTCTGGACGAGGTGAGCCAACGCCTGACCGTCCTGTCTGCGGCGGGTCGCGCCGCAGGCGAGCTGCTGGGAGTCGGCGAGGCGCCGAGCCTGGCGGAGACGCCGGACTGGATTTCAGCCCTGCGTCATCTGGCTCAGCGCCAGGAGGCGGCGATCGACGCCATCGCCCATCCCCTGGCCGTAGGCCTCGCCGATGACCTCGCCGAGACCGCGGGCGCGGCGGTGCGTCTGCGGACCTTGCGCGTGCAACTGGAGCCACTGATCAGGCCCGAGGCCTGGCGGGAGGACTGGGCGACCTGTCGCCGTATTCTGGCGGGCGAAGGCGGCTCCCTCCTGCGCATCTTCTCTGGGCGTTACCGCGCGGCGGTGGCCGATCTGCGCGGTGTCTGGATCGGGAAGCTGCCCAAACAGGCCGCCCGCATCGCGGCCCTGGATGACCTCATGACCGCCCAGGCCCTCGCCCGGGCCGTGGACGAGGCCGAGGCGCGCCTGAAGCCCTGGCTCGCCGATCGCTGGCGCGGCGAGGCCACCGACTGGGTCTTCGCAGCCGATCTTGCCGCCTGGCTGCAGGCCGCCGCGCGACACCAGCCCCGGATCAGCCTGGTCGCCCGCGAGGTGCTGGACCGTGCGCCGGACGCTGCGTTCCACGCTGGCGCGCTGGAGGACGCCCAGGTCGCGGCGCTCGGCGCATTCGACGATCTGGCGGCCCGGATCCGTCTGGATGAGGCCGTGGCCTTCGATGGCCGCCCACGTGGCGCGCTGAGCGCAGCCGACCTGACCGACATCGTCCGGCGCTGGCGCGGCCGGCTGGCCGACATCGTCCAGTGGCCGCCGATCCGGGACGACCTGGCCTGGCTGACCCAGTCCGGCGCCGGCGCCTTCGCCCGGCAGGTCTTCGATGGCGACATCGCGCCCGCCCAGACCGCGCCGGTGCTGATGCTGGCGGCCTATGAGGCGATGTGGAAGGCCATGCTCGCGGCCGACCCCACCCTGGGGCAGGCGCAAGGGGACAACCTCGACCCGGCGGTCCGGCGGTTTCGCGGGGCCGACCGGGCGCGGATCCGCTCCCTCGCCCGGGAGGTCGCCCAGATCCATATGGCGCGTCGCC
>JAHUZY010000502.1 GCA_019264505.1 Phenylobacterium sp.
GACCCGGATGGGCACGCCGCCGCGATTGCTGACGATGACGCCGCGCAGGTCCTCGAGCCCAGCCGCCTGGCCGGGCACGCGCACGAGGTACTGTTCGCCGTAGCGCTCGACGTAGCCCGCGCCGACGTTGGCGTTGTTGGCGCCCAGGGCTGCGACCACGTCACCGATGGTCAAGCCGTAGGCCGACAGCCGTTCGGGAAGCGGGGTGACGTGATACTGCCGCTCAAAGCCACCGATGGTGTTGACCTCGGTGACGCCGGGGGTGTTGCGCAACTGAGGTCTGATGACCCAGTCCTGCAAAGTCCGCAGATCCTCAGGCGTATAGGCGCTGCCGTCCGGTTTGCGCGACCCCGGACGGGCCTCCAGGGTGTACATGAAGATCTCGCCGAGCCCCGTGGCGATCGGACCCAACTCGGGCGTCAGGCCCTCCGGCAGCTGGCTGCGCGCGCCCTGCAGCCGTTCGTTGACCAGCTGGCGCGCAAAGTAGATGTCGGTCCCGTCTTTGAAGACGACCGTCACTTGGCTGAGGCCATAGCGCGAGATCGAGCGGGTGTACTGCAGGCCCGGAATCCCAGCGAGCGCCGTCTCGACCGGGAAGGTGATCCGTTGTTCGGATTCCAAGGGTGAGAAGCCTGGCGCCTCGGTGTTGATCTGCACCTGGACGTTGGTGATGTCAGGCGTGGCGTCGATGGGCAGACGCTGAAAGCTCCAGACACCGACAGCGGCGCTGAGGAGCACGAGCGTAAGCACGATCCAGCGATAGCGGATCGAGAGCGCGACAACGCGTTCAAGCATGTTCTGATCCGCCTTTAGTGATCATGACTCGCGCCGGACTTGTCGATGTCCGCGCGGATGAGGAAGGCGCCGTCGGTGACGTATTCGGCCCCGGGTTCAAGGCCCCCGAGGACCTCGGTCCATTCAGGGGTTCTGCGGCCGAGCTCCAGCATTCGCACCTCGTAGGTGTCGCCAACCTTCGCGAAGACAACGGTGAAATCGCGGAAGCGCTGGAGGGCCTTTGTGCGAACGGCCAGTGGGGCTTGCTGGGTCGCCACCTGAAACGAGCCCTCGACGCCCATACCCGGTCGGAAGGTCGCGGCGGCGCTCGGCGGCAGATGGACGTGCGCCATCAAGGTCTGACTGGCCATGTCGGCGGTCGGCAGGATGGCCTCCACAGGCGCCACGATGCGGGTCTCGCCCGAGAGGCTGCGCACCTCCACCTTCTGGCCGACGCGCACGCGCTCGGCGTCGCGCGGATAGACAAAGAACTCCGCGTGCAGCTTGGTGGGGTCCGCAATGACGAACAGCGCCTGGTCGGAAGCCACGTCGCCGACATTGGCGTTCTTCTGGACGATGACGCCGCTGATCGGGGCCGGGATGGCGTAGGTCTGCAGGCTCTGGCTCGACTCGACACGGGCCAGGACCTGCCCCTTACGGACCTGTTGTCCCAGCTGGCCGGTCATGGCGATGATCCGGCCAGGGTACCAGGCGCGGACGTCCCCCTCTCCTTCTGGCGTGATCTCCACCCGCCCCGCCATATCAACGAGCTCGGCCAACAGCACGGGACCCGCGCGCTCGGTCTTCACCCCGCCCGCCTGCGCCGCCTCCGCGGAGATGGTGGTGCGGCCTTCATAGGAGGGGTAGGCCCATTGATGGGTTCGGCCCCGCTCTACTGCGCGGACCTTCACGTCAAATGAGTGGGGCTCGGTAACCACCCCATTGCCGCGGAGGTAGTCGGACTGAGGGGCGAAGTCGAACCGATCAACCCGGCCACCCAGGCGGGCGAGTTCGACGGTGAGCTGGAACTGCCGGGGATCGATCGGCTTGTCCTTGCGGTAAGCGTAAACGTGAAACTCCGGATCCACGCCGTCTTCGAAGATTGTCATCTCAACGGCGAAATCTCCGTCCCGAAGCATGCGGCCGCGGTGAGGCCCCCGCTCGTAGTCAGCGGCCGCGGTCGCCTCGTGTTGGGCGCCTTCCGCCGGCGTCTGTTTTCCATCCCCACAGGCTGCGAGGAGAGCGGCGGCCGTGATCACGAGCGCAAGGCGCGACAGCCGATTGAGTGCATAGGCGTTCATCAGCGACGCTCCGCGTTCGAGGTTGAAGACGAGATCCCGGCGTGGCGGCCGGTGAGACGGTCCAGGGCGGCCTGGTCGATGTGGTACTGCCGCAGCACGCTGACGCGCCGAGCCCTGGCCTCGGCCAAAGCTCGCTCGGCCTCGGTCACATCGAGGTACTGGAACCCTCCGCGGTTGAAGCCTTCACGCACCTGCTCGACCGACTTGATGGCCGGTGGGATGACTTCCGCCCGGATGCGTTCCGCCTCGGCCGCGGCTGCCGAAATACGTGCGGTCAGCTGGGCGATCTCGCGCTCCCGCGCCACACGAGCCGCGGCGATGTCGGCCTCAGCGGCCGTTCGCTCCGCCTGGGCGCGCTCGATAGCCGCCCGATTGGTGTCGTGGCGCCGCAGGGGGATTGTTCCGCCCACCACAAAGGCCACGTTCGAGCCATCGCCCAAGTAGCGGACTCCAGCGCATAGAGTCGGATCAGGCACAGCGCGCGCCTGCTCCACGCGGATATTGGCGAGCGCAATATCCCGCTCGGCTTCAAGCAGGGCGAAGTCCGGCGTGGTGAACATGGAAGGAACGGCGGGAGCTTTGGCGTCGAAGAATGGCTCTAAAGCCAGACGGAAGTCAGGCTGGCCGCTCCAGAACCGTGCAAGCGCCGCCCGGGCGTTGCGGGCGCGGTCCCGAGCCTGATCGCGTGCGATCTCCGCCTGAGCCGTCATCATGTCGGCGCGCGAGCCGGCGAAGAGCGGATCGCGGGCGCTCTTCACGCGCCGGTCGATGTCGGCCTGGGCTTGGTAAGCGGCGATAAGCCGGGCCTCGCTGATCAAAAGCTCCGCTTCGGCCGCCGCCGCCTCTGCGTAAGCGACCTGCACGTCACGAAGGGTGTCCAGCGTGCGGACCTGGCGTCGCAGCCGCGCGGCCTCAATCTCAGCCCGCGCGCGTCCCGTCCGGGCCTCGCGCTTCCCCCCGCGCTCAAGCGTCTGCTGATAGCTGAGCGTCGCCTCGGTGCGATCCAGGAGGGAATAGGCGCCGGTGCCCGCGAAATTCTCCAGCTCCACGCCAAGCGTCGGGTTCGGCCTCACCCCCGCTTGCCGCAGATTGGCTTCAGCGGCCGCCAGGCGGGCCTCGGAGCCGGCAAGGGTCGGATCGGCCGCCGAAGCCCTGGCGAGCGCCTCCGACAGGCTGAGAGCGGGCGGCTCGGCTTGGGCTCGCGCGACAGCGGGCGCGAGGCCTAGGATGAGGGTGGCGGCGAACGCCAGCCCAGGCCGCGCCCTCGCGCGACGTTGGAATCTGAATGACATCTGTCTCTCGAAGCATGGGGAATCAGGCGCGGGGGG
>JAHUZY010000505.1 GCA_019264505.1 Phenylobacterium sp.
GTCGTCCTGAAGGCTTTCGCTGACGCCCACGAGCTTCAGATCGGAGACGCCGTTTCGGTCACCTTCTACGGGGGGTGCCGGCGTCTGACCGTGGTCGGGATCGCGCTGTCGCCGGAGCACGTCTACGCCATCGGACCCGGCCAATTTGTGCCTGACGACCGGCTGTTCGGCGTCCTGTGGCTGCGGCGAACCGCCCTGGCTCAGGCTGTCAATCAGGATGAGGCCTTCAACGAGGTGGTGGTGCGCCTGTCCCGCGAGGCCTCGGAGCCGGCGGTCATCGCCCGGCTGGACCAAATTCTGGAGCCCTACGGCGCGCCAGGAGCCTATGGTCGGGCGGACCAGATTTCGGACGCCTTCGTGTCCAGCGAAATTGACCAGCTGACGACCATGGGGCGGGTGCTGCCGCCCATCTTCCTGCTGGTGGCGGCCTTTCTGGTCAATGTCGTCGTCTCCAGGCTGATCGCCGTCCAACGCGCCGGCATAGGGCTGTTGAAGGCCTTCGGTTACCGGGACCGCGACATCATCGGGCACTATCTCAAGCTGGTGGCGGTCATAGCTGCGACCGGGTTGCTCATCGGAGGCGCCGCCGGAACCTGGCTCGGCCGGGGAATGGCCGAGCTTTACATGGAGTACTACCGCTTCCCCTTTTTGCTCTTCCGGGCAGATCCCGCCGACTACGCCGCCGTTGGCGGCCTGGCGCTGCTGACGGTGATGGGCGGCGCGGTTTTCGCCGTGCGGCGGGCTGCGGCCATGAGCCCGGCCGAAGCCATGACCCCCGCGCCACCGCCAGACTACTCCCGCGCAGCCGGCGCCTGGGTCACCCGGCTCAAGGTCCTCGACCAGCAGTCCCGCATGATCCTGCGACAGATCATCCGCTGGCCGTGGCGGGCCGCCCTGACCGTTGCGGGGATAGCCACATCGGGCGCCCTGCTGATCGGCACGATGTCGATGATGGATGGCATCAAGGTGATGCTCGATTCGAGCTTCACCGTATCCAACCCCCACGATGTTGCAGTGAGCTTCGTCGAGCCCCGTCCCTTGGGCGCCTGGTTCAGTCTGGCTCGCGAGGACGGGGTCCTGAAATCCGAACCATTTCGCGTCGTCCCGGTTCGGCTCCGCCACGGCGCCCGTGAAGAGCGCGTGGTGATCACCGGCGCGCCTCTGGACGGAACCCTGTCCAGGATGGTCGACAGTCATAACAGGCCGGTCTGGCCGCACCCTGGCGGCCTGGTCCTGTCCAGCGACCTCGCCGCCAAGCTCCAGGTTGAGGCAGGCGATCTCGTGGAGGCGCAGGTCACCGAAGGCCGCCGGCCGCTGCTGACCCTTCCCGTGGCGTCCGTCACCACGAGCTATGTCGGCTCTGGCGCGCGAATGTCGTTGGCCGACTTGAACCGCGCGCTTGAAGAGGGAAGCCAGATTTCCGGCGTTTGGCTGACCATGGACGCCAGCGGCGCTGAGGCCCTCTATGCGCGGCTGAAGGAGACCCCGCTGGTCGCTGGTGTGGGCCTCCAGGCTGAGGCCGCCAAAAGACTGTCGGCCATGCTGGACGAGAACCTCGGCCGGTCTATTCTGATCTTCGTCTTCTTCGCCGGCCTGATCGCTTCAGGCGTGGTCTACAATTCGGTGCGTATCTCTTTCGCCGAGCGTCAGCGCGAATTGGCCTCGCTCCGTGTGCTCGGCTTCTCGCGCGCCGACGTGTCTTACATCCTGCTTGGCGAAGTCGCCTTCCTGACCCTCCTCGCCTTGCCCCTGGGCGCGGCGGCCGGGACGGGTCTCGCCTGGTATCTGGCCTACGCCATGAGTTCTGACCTTTTCCGCCTGCCGTTCGCGATCGCGCCTGCGACCTTCGGGGCGGCCGGCGTGGTGGTGGTGTTCATCACCGTGGTGGCGAGCCTGATGGTGCGGAGCCAGATCGACCGGCTCGATATGGCTGAAGCCCTGAAGACCGGAGAATAGCCAAGTGAAAATCCCCGGCCCCGTGAGATTCCGAACCCTGTTCTGGCTCGCCGCTGCAGCGATACTGGCGCTGGCGCTGGCGCTCGCCTTCCGCCCGCCGCCGGTGCGGGTGGAGGTTGGGGAGATCACCCGCGGGCCGCTCACAGTCATGGTCCGCGATGAAGCCAAGACGCGGGCCCGAGACATCTATGTTGTGTCGGCGCCGGTCTCGGGCCGATTGCTGCGCGTCGGAAACCGAGCCGGGGAAGCGGTCGAGGCCGGCGCCGTGGTCGCATCGATTCAGCCGGCGCCGGCGACCTTCGTGGACGAACGATCCCGCCAGGAAATCTCGGCGGGGGTTCGCCTGGCTGAAGCCGCCCTGGCGCTCGCCCGCGCCGAACTGGAAGGGGCCGAGGCCCGTCTGACCCACGCCCGGCAGGAAGCCAGTCGAACCGAGACCCTGTTCGCCGCTTCGGTCGCATCGGCTAGCGCGGTTGATCGCGCACGTCTCAACGTGCGAACCGCGGCGGCCGCCGTGGCCAACGCCAAGGCCGCTGTCGGTGTCCAGCAGGCGGCGCTCGAGGCGGCGCGGGTCCGCTTGGTCGAACCGGCCGCTGCAGATTTGGGCGGGCGCACGGTGACGATCCGCGCCCCGGTGGCCGGGCGTATCCTGCGGGTGCTGCAGGAGAGTGAAACCGTGGTCGCCCAAGGCGCTCCGGTGTTGGAGATCGGCGACCCCGGCGATCTTGAGGTGGTGGCTGAACTGCTCTCTGGCGACGCAGCGCGGATCTCAGCGGGGGCCCCGGCCGTGATCGAAGCCTGGGGTGAGGGTCCGCCCATCCGGGGCCGTGTCCGACACGTCGAGCCCTATGGGTTCCTCAAGGTCTCGGCCCTGGGCGTCGAGGAGCAGCGCGTCAATGTGATCATCGATCCCGTCGATCCGCCCGCAAGCTGGGCGTCCGTCGGCCACGGCTACCGGGTCGAGGCGGCGGTCACCGTCTGGAGCGCAGAGGCGGTGCTTCAAACGCCAGTGTCCGCCCTGTTCCGCGATCAAGGTCATTGGGCGGTGTTCAAGGCCGAAAGAGGTCATGCCCGGCTGCAACGGGTCGAGATCGGTCAGAACGATGGGACCTATGCCGAGGTGCTGGCCGGGCTAGGTCCAGGGGACCGTGTGATCCTCCATCCCGGGCAATCCGTGGCGGACGGCGTCGCGATCCGCCCTCGCCGCTCGGTGGCCAGCGAGGATTGACCACGGCGGCCACGGGCTTCGCCTGGGACGCCCGCCCGAAACGGGCAGTTGTTGACCTCTGTCAAGAGATGCCCTGGCCCGTTGCGGTAAGCCTTGCCCGTCGCGCAGTCTCTTCCAGCAGTCCCGCGTGACAGAGGTCGATCAGCGAGGATAGACGCATGTATCAGCACATTCTCATCTCCACCGATGGCTCAGAGATCGCCCAGAAGGGCCTCGATCACGGGCTGGGCCTGGCGAAAAGTCTGGGCGCCCAGGCGACCATCATCGCCATCACAGAGCGCATGCCGGCCTATCCTGGGTTTGAGGGCCTGAATGAGGTCGTCTACGCAGACTTTGGGGCCGGCCAAAGAGAGGCGGCGGCGAAGTTGCTCGCGGGCGCCAAGGCCGCAGCAGAACGCATGGGGGTCAAGGCGGAGACCGTCCTCATTGAAAACGCCCTGCCGGCCGACGCGATCGTTGATGTCGCCAAGAGCCGCAACTGCGACCTCATCGCCATGGCGTCGCACGGTCGGCGGGGCGTCAGACGCCTCGTGCTTGGCAGCGTGACATCTGAGGTGCTCGCTCAAAGCCCGGTTCCATTGCTCGTGATCCGCTGACCAGGCCCAAAGGACGGACGCAGGGATGTTTGCGTTGGACGCCAGGGGCTCCGTCAAGGCGTCGGCCCGCATCGACTGAGAACCGCCATGACTGAGCCGCCGCCAAGCATCGACTGGCACGCCACGAGCGAGCAGCACGCGCTTGAGGCGCTGGCCGTGTCGCGGGATGGCCTGAGCTCTTCGGCCGCCGCTGAACGACTTGCGCGCGCCGGGCCGAACCTCCTCCCGACCGCTAAAACCAGATCACCGCTGCGACGTTTTCTAGCCCATTTCCACAATGTGCTGATCTATGTGCTTCTCGGCGCCGCCGCGCTCACCGCCGTCCTCGGGCATTTTGTCGACACCGGCGTCATCATCGCCGTCGTCATCGCCAACGCCGTCATCGGGTTCATTCAGGAGGGCCGCGCCGAACAGGCGATGAGCGCCATCCGCCAGATGCTCGCGCCGAAGTCCTCCGTCCTGCGCGACGGCGAGCGCCGCACCATCGACAGCGCCCTCCTGGCGCCTGGAGACATCGTACTGCTGGCGGCGGGCGAGAAGGTCCCGGCTGATCTCCGTCTGCTGGAGACCGCGGGGCTGCGCATCGAGGAAGCGATCCTGACGGGCGAATCTGTACCGGTCGACAAACGGACAGCGGCGGTCGCACCTGCCGCAGCGATCGGCGACCGCGCCGACATGGCGTTCAGCGGCACACTGGTGGCGGCCGGGACAGGCCGGGGCGTCGTCGTCGCCACGGGTCCGTCGACTGAGATCGGTCGGATCAGCGGCCTACTGTCGACGGTCGAGACCCTGACGACCCCGCTGGTGCGGCAGATGGACGGTTTCGCCCGCTGGCTGACGATCCTGATCCTGCTGATCGCCGCCGTCCTGCTCGCCTACGGCTACTTCGTCGGGCACATGCCCTTCGATGAGATGTTCATGATCGTCATCGGTCTGGCCGTCGCAGCCATTCCTGAAGGCCTGCCCGCTGTCCTGACCATCACCTTGGCGATCGGCGTTCAGGCGATGGCGCGGCGCAACGCCATCATCCGGCGATTGCCCGCCATCGAGACGCTTGGCTCAGTGTCTGTCATCTGCACCGACAAGACCGGCACGCTCACGCGAAACGAAATGATGGTCGCGACCTTGGCCACCGCAGACCAGACCTATTCTGTCACCGGCGTGGGCTACGCGCCTGAAGGCGTCATCTGCAGCCGCGAGGTCGAAATCGACCCAGCCGCCCATCCTCTCCTGCTCGAACTCGCCCGCGCATCGGACCTGTGCAATGACGCCGGCCTGCGCTTTCAGGACGGTGACTGGAAGATCGAAGGCGACCCCATGGAGGGTGCGCTCAAGGCGCTCGCGGGCAAGATCGCCGGTGATGGGCCAGTCGCCTTCGCCGACTGGCGGCGCATCCACACCATCCCGTTCGACGCCGCGCACCGATACATGGCGGTGCTCAATGAGGATCCGGGCGGCCGGAAGTGGATTTCCGCCAAGGGCGCCCCGGAGCAGATCCTGCAGATGTGCGCCGCCCAGCTGCGGAAAGACGGGCAAACCGAAGCGCTAGACACCGATATCTGGCACAGCCGGATCGACGCCATCGCGGCGCAGGGCCAGCGGGTGCTCGCTCTGGCCCGCCGCCAGGCGCCGGATGATCAAGCCCATCTGAAGCCCGCCGATCTCGATGGTCACCTCGTGCTTGTCGGGCTGGTCGGCCTGATCGACCCGCCGCGCCCGGAAGCCATCGCCGCCGTCGCCGAATGCCATGATGCGGGAATCCGGGTGAAGATGATCACCGGCGACCACGCCGGAACGGCGGCCGCCATCGCCCGCCAGATCGGCCTGCAGAATCCCGATCGGGTGCTGACGGGCGCCATGCTTGAAAAGATGGACGACGCTGAACTGGCCAGCGAGGTGATCGACACCGACGTTTTCGCCAGGACGAGCCCAGAGCACAAGCTGCGGCTGGTGAGCGCCCTCCAGTCCCACCAGCTGACCGTCGCGATGACCGGCGATGGGGTCAACGACGCGCCGGCGCTCAAGCGCGCCGATGCGGGCATCGCCATGGGCCAGAAGGGCAGCGAAGCGGCCAAGGAGGCCTCGGACCTGGTGCTGGCCGACGACAATTTCGCCTCGATCGCCGCCGCGGTCCGCGAAGGCCGCACGGTCTACGACAACATCAAGAAGGTGATCAGCTGGACCCTGCCGACCAACGCCGGTGAGTCGATGACGCTCATCGCGGCGCTGTTCCTCGGACTGGCGCTGCCGATCACGGCGATCCAGATCTTGTGGATCAACCTGATCACCGGCGTCACCCTCGGCATCGCCCTGGCGTTCGAGCCGACGGAACCGAACACGATGAGACGCCCCCCCCGCCCCCGCAGCGAGCCGCTGCTGAGCGGAGAACTGATCTGGCACGTGGTCCTGGTCTCGATCCTGTTCCTTGCTGCGGTTTTTGGGATCTTCGCCTACGCCCTCGACAAGGGGCACTCGCCCGAGCTTGCACGCACGATGGCGCTCAACACCCTCGTGGTCCTGGAGATCTTCCACCTCTTCTTCATCAGGAACATCTACGGCGCATCCCTGACCTGGAGGGGCCTGCGGGGCGCCCGGGTGATCTGGCTCTGCGTGAGCACCATCACCCTCGCCCAGTTCCTGGTGACCTATTTTCCGCCCCTGCAGCAGGTGTTCGGCACGCGGGCCGTGCCCCTGACCGACGGCATGCTCATTGTCGCAGTCGGCGCGGTCTTCTTCGCGATCATCGAGACCGAGAAGCAGCTTCGACTGGCCGTTCGCAAAACAGCGCGAGCTAGCGTCTCAAACCCCCTAGCCGCCCACTAGCCGCAGGCCCCCAAGCCAGGGGAATGGCTTGGTCGGGGCGGTCACCGGTGATGATTTTCCCGGTCGACCCAGTTTCGGCCGCCAAAAACCCGCTCACAGACACCGTGAGTCATTAGCCTGGATGCGGCGGCCCGTCCCCGGACTCGGCGCGGGAGTCGCGGACCACCAGCACATCGGCAGGCGCATAGTCGAGAATTCGCCGGGCGACACCCCCCAGCCGTTTCTCAAACACGCCCCCGTGTCCGTGGGAGCCGACCACGACAAGATCGACCTCTTTCTCGAGCATGTAGCGACGCACAGCCACTTCAGGTCGACCATGGTCAACCAGAGCCTTCACCCGCAGACACGCCTCGGGGGCGAGGCCGGAGCGCTCAATAAAGGCCACACAACCGCTCTTCTGGTCCGCCCGCTGCTGGAGCTGGTCGGGTAAATCGGGGGCCCCATCGGTTGGAGCCTCGGCCACATAGAGCGCCGTGATCGGGGCGGTTGGAAAGAACCGGTCCGCCGCCGCCAAGGCCTGCCCTGACGACTCCGACAGGTCCGTCGCCACCAGAATCTCCTCATAGGGCCAGACGCGGCTCTTCACGATCAGCAGGGGAACCGCGGTTCGCTGGGCGAGCTGCTCGACAGTCGATCCCAGGACATGTCGGCCAAACGTCTCATCTCGCCCGACTCCGGTGATGATCAAGTCCGCAGAGACCTGTTGAGCCACGTCCTGAATGATCGACGCCGGATCACCTTCAATGATCCTGACCTCGGCCAAATCCGCAATCTCGCCGAACTGACGTCGGATCTGGGCCTCGGCCACGCTACGGCTGGCCGGCGGGCGCCGGCGATGCGGCAGGTTCCAGGTCTCGGAGGAGTCATCAGGGTCATCGGGCTCGACCACGCTCAGAATGATCAGGCGTGAATTCCACAGCTTGGCCAACTGTAGAGCGCGTTGCATCGCTCTATCACAACGACTGCTAAGGTCCGTTGCCAAGATTATTGCTTGAGGCGTTGCTTTTTGCCTGGCCAGATCGGCCATTTTATAGGGTCCTCTTGGGGTCATCGATTGAGGTCACTTTACACACACCATCTGTCCGAGGTTTGATATTTCTCAGGGAGGCCGTTCAGATCACATGCTGTTGTAGGTGGTGTGGCGAGTTTGCTTGAATGCAACTCGCAGGGACCACCGCGACACCGATTGAGGAAATTCACCGTCGGCTACTGCGGAAGCCCGTCCAGAGCGCCTGAGAGAGTGAGTCCGTCATGAACGCCGAGCATTGGCAAAGAGGCTATGGGGTCATCCAGCATACCCCAGAGACGCAGACCCGGGTGCTGCAACTGGTCGAACACCTGCAGGGCCAGGGCCTCGACGGGACGGACATCTATACCCCTCTGGCGGCCGCCGACCGGCTCGCGAGCGCGACCATGTGGACGGTCGTCCACATGACCTATGCGCAACGCGTGGACCTTTCGGGGGCGCCCTTGCCGGCCGACGCCTTCAAGGCCGCCCCTGAAGGCCATACCGGCGGCGCGCTGAATGTTGCTCCGGCCTATGTCGGATACCTGCTGGCGAACGCGCTGAGCGGCGCCACCCGCGGCTGGATCCTGGGCCAGGGCCACTGCGTCGCCGCGATCGAGGCGGCCAATGCGCTGATCGACAATCTGTCGCCGGCGCAGCAGGGCCGCTACGGCCCTGATGAGGCTGGACTGAGCCGCCTCTGCGCCGACTTCTACAGCTATGCGATTGGCCCGGATGGGCGCCCAAGCGTGCCCGTTGGCAGCCATGTGAACCCCTACACCGCCGGGGGCGTGTCCGAAGGCGGCTATCTTGGGTTCGCCGAAGTCCAATATGTCCACATGCCCCTTCAAGGGGAGCGCCTGGTGGCCATACTGAGCGATGGCGCCTTTGAGGAGCAGCGGGGGAGCGACTGGTCCGAGCGGTGGTGGCGGGCCGAGGATTGCGGCCTGGTGGCGCCGATCATGGTGCTCAACGGCCGGCGCATTGAGCAACGCACTGAGGTCGCACAGGACGGCGGTGCCGCTTGGCTCTGCCGCCATCTGGAGGTGAACGGGTTCGATCCAATCATCATCGACGGACGCGACCCCGCGGCCTATGCCTGGGCGATCATCGAAGCTGAGCAGCGGCTCATCCATGCGTCGGCCGAGATCGCCGCGGGGCGAGCCGCCTATCCCGTGCGCCTGCCCTTCATCATCGCCTCCACCGTCAAGGGGTACGGCTTCCCAGGCGCGGGGACGAACGCGGCCCACAACCTGCCCCTGAGCGGGGTTCCGCGCACCAGTGA
>JAHUZY010000508.1 GCA_019264505.1 Phenylobacterium sp.
CGGCCACGGGTTCGGCGGCGTCCTCGGCAAGCGATCCGCCCAGGTCATGCCAGTCGCCGCCCATGGCGAGCGCAGCCGCCCGGATCGATCCGCCGAAATCGAAGGCAAAGACCTGGGAGCCGGCATAGCGGCGAAACTGGAGTGCCATCAGCGCCAGCAGCACCGACTTGCCCGCGCCGGTAGGTCCAACCACCAGGGTGTGGCCGACGTCGCCGACATGGAGCGAGAAGCGAAACGGCGTCGACCCTTCCGTCTTGGCGAGAAAGAGTGGCGGCGCATCGAAATGCTCGTCCCGTTCCGGCCCGGCCCAGACCGCCGAAAACGGCATCATGTGCGCCAGGTTCAGCGTTGAGATCGGGGGCTGGCGGACATTGGCGTAGACGTGACCGGGCAGGCTGCCGAGCCAGGCTTCGACGGCGTTGACCCGCTCCGCCATGCAGGTGAAGTCGCGGCCTTGAATGACCTTCTCAACCAGTCGGAGCCGTTCCTCGGCGATGCGCGGGTCCTTGTCCCACACCGTCACGGTGGCGGTGACATAGGCCGTGCCGACCAGATCGGATCCCAGCTCCTGGAGCGCCAGATCGGCGTCGGCCGCCTTGTTCGCGGCGTCGGTATCCATCAAGGCCGAGGCCTCGTTGGTCATGATCTCCTTGAGCATGGCCGCGATCGACTTGCGCTTGGCGAACCACTGGCGCCGGATACGGCCGAGCACCTTGGCGGCGTCGGTCTTGTCCAGGCAAATCGCCCGCGTCACCCAGCGATAGTCGAAGGCGAGGCGATTGAGGTCGTCCAGCAGGCCTGGCCAGGTCTGTGAGGGAAAGCCCATCACCGTCAGCGTGCGCAGATGAGCCTCTCCCAGGCGCGGCTCCAGCCCTCCAATCAGCGGCTGATCGGCGAGGAAGGCGTCCAGGTGCATCGGCGTTTCGGGCACGCGGACCCGATGCCGGCGTGTGGCGATGGTTGCGTGGAGATAGGTTAGCGTCTCGACATCGGAGAGCCAGGCGGCCTCGGGCATGAAGCCCTCGATCAGATTCAGGACCCGATCGGTGCGATCGATGAAGGCGGCGAGTTGCTCGCGCCCGTCGACTCCTGACTGGTCGCGTCCCTCATAGAGCCACGCTTCGGCGCGTGCAGCGTCCTCCGCTGGCGGCAACCAGACCAGCGTGAGGAAATAAGAGGACTCGAAATGCGCGCCGGCCTCGTCGAACTGAGCCCGGCGTTCATGGTCGACCAGGTTCGAGACGCCTTCGGGAAAGGCGCCTGGCGGATAGGCGCCTGCCGGGGGGCGCTGGGCCTCGACGAAGATGGCCCAGCCCGAGCCGAGCCGGCGCAGCGCGTTGTTGAGCCGCGAGGTGGTGGCGACGAGCTCGGCCGGCGTGGCGCTATCGAGATCCGGCCCGCGGAACCGGGCGGTGCGTTGAAAGCTGCCATCCTTGTTGAGGATCACGCCCTCGCTGACCAATGCCGCCCAGGGCAGGAAGTCGGAGAGGCTTTGCGACTTGCCGCGATATTCAGCGAGATTCAGCATGGCGCCTCTCTCATGCGCCGAGATGAGTGGGGTAGCGCAGGTGGCGGCGGACAACCTCCACGAAGGCGGGGTCGCGCTTTGCGGCCCACACTGCGGCCATGTGCCCGACGAACCAGATCAGCAGGCCGGCCAGCCACAGCCGGAGACCGAGGCCAAGGGCCGCGGCCAGCGTGCCGTTGATGATCGCCAGCGATCGCGGCGCGCCGCCGAGCAGAATCGGCTCGGTGAGGCTGCGCCGGACCGGCGCATAGAAGCCGACAGCGGGTTCGTCCGCGCCGAGCATCAGATCAGCGCTCCGCCGCCGAAGGAGAAGAAGGACAGGAAAAAGGAGCTGGCGGCGAAGGCGATCGAGAGGCCGAAGACGATCTGGATCATCTTGCGGGCGCCGCCCGAGGTGTCGCCGAACGCCAGGGTGAGACCGGTGACGATGATGATCATCACCGCGATGATCTTGGCTACCGGCCCCTGGATCGACTCCAGGATCGACTGGAGCGGGGCTTCCCAGGGCATGTTGGAGCCGGCCGCATAGGCAGGCGCGGTCATGATGGCGAACAAGGCGAAGGTCGCGGCGCCGGTGAGGCGATGGCAAAGAGGGGTCATGGCAGATCTCCTGGCGAGGAAGGCAGCTGAGGGACGAGCCGGTAGTCGCCGTCGGGGCCGAGCCCCTCGACGTGCGTGAGTTCGGCCAGGCGGCGGGCGGCGCCGCGGCCCGACAGAACCGCGATGAGATCGATGGTTTCGGCGATCAGCGCGCGCGGGACGGTGATCACCGCCTCCTGGATCAGTTGCTCGAGCCGACGCAGCGCCCCGAGCGCTGAGCCTGCGTGCAGAGTGCCGACGCCGCCGGGATGGCCGGTGCCCCAAGCCTTGATCAGATCGAGCGCCTCGCCGCCGCGCACTTCGCCGATGGGAATGCGGTCGGGGCGCAGCCGAAGCGCCGAGCGGACCAGATCGGTCAGGCTCGCAGCGCCGTCCTTGGTGCGCAGGGCCACAAGATTGGGCGCGGCGCATTGCAGTTCGCGCGTGTCCTCAATGAGGACAACGCGGTCGCCCGTCTGCGCCACTTCCGCCAGTAGCGCATTGACCAGGGTGGTCTTGCCGGTCGAGGTGCCGCCGGCGACCAGGATGTTCTTGCGGGCGTGGACGGCGGCGCGCAGGCTCTGCGCCTGGTCCGAGCGCATGATCCCCGCCTGGACATAGTCTGACAAGGTGAAGACCGCGACGGCAGGCTTGCGGATCGCGAAGCTGGGCGCCGCCACCACAGGCGGAAGGAGCCCCTCGAAGCGCTCTCCCGTTTCGGGCAGCTCGGCGGAGACGCGCGGATTGCCGGCATGAACCTCGGCGCCGACATGGGGGGCGACAAGGCGCACGATGCGCTCGCCATCGGCGGCGCTGAGGCGCGCGCCGGTGTCCTCCAGGCCGCCGGCGAGCCGGTCGACCCAGAGGCGTCCATCGGGATTGAGCATCACCTCGACGATGGCGGGGTCATCGAGGAAGGCGGCGATGTCGGCGCCGAGCGCGGTGCGCAACATGCGCGCGCCGCGGGCGAAGCTTTCGGATCGGAAGGCGACCGTGGTCACTGATGTCGTCCCGTTTCCTCGCGTCTCGCGGAAGGCGAGATCCTCAACGGGTCAATCAAGAAGCGGCGATCTCAAGCGGGTTCAACAGCGACGAGGGCGTAGTAGTGCGCTGGCGTATAACGGCAGGGAAACGGCGGTTTCAGTCCTCGTCCGCTTCGGGCTCGGAGGGAACGTCGCGGAGGATTTCGTCGGCGAAGCTGCGGCCCTTGGCGAGTCGCCGGCCCAAGGTCTCGACAAAGCCTTCGAAGCGCTCGCGGCCTTTGGCTTGGGCTGCGGCCTGGGCAGCGTCGGGCAGTGGCGGGACGGCCGTCAGCCAGAAGCGCACGAACAGGGCGATCGTCTCATTGCTGATCATGAGGTGGCGCTCAAGCCGATCGATCTGGCGGGACATGCGATCGAGCCGGCGGGCCAGCGCCGCTTCAAGACGGTCGGCGCCGTCGGGGGATAGGTGCGAAGCCAGCGCGGCCTGGACCACGTCGCCCTGGGCGACGCGGCGCCGACGTGCATAGTCGGCGAGATCCCGGCTGAGATCGGCCGGGATGCGGAAGGTCTGCTTGATTCTCGGCGGCGCCTTCACAGGACGATCCCGTCGTCGGGATCCAGGGCGGCCTGCCGCGCCAGGCCGCGCATACGCGCCTGCAGCGCCTGCGCCCGCAGGCCATCCTCGTCCGGTTCGTCCTCCAGCACCTCGAACTCGCGCGCCGGCCGGTCCGTCTCGGGCGCGACAGCTTCGTGGGGCGGGATCTCGGG
>JAHUZY010000509.1 GCA_019264505.1 Phenylobacterium sp.
CCCAGGTGACCGCCGCGGTCGCTGACCTGCTGGCGCCGCGTCCCTGAGGCTCAGACGACGCCCCTCGACCGCAGGCCGGCGATGGCCTCGACCGACAGGCCGGCCACATCTTTCAGCACCTCATCGGTATGGGCGCCGAGGTCTGGCCCCGGCCAGCGGACCTTGCCTGGCGTCTCCGACAGTTTGGGGAAGGCGTTCTGCATCCGGACCTGACCAAAGACCGGGTGCGGCACGCTGATGATCGCCTCGCGGGCTGTGAAGTGAGGATCCTCGATCATGTCCGGCGCGCGATAGATGCGACCGGCCGGCACCCCGTGCGCCTCCAGCAGGCTCAGCAGGTCGTCGAGGGCCAGGGTGGAGGTCCAGGCGCTGATGATCTCGTCGAGCTCCCCCTGGCGCTCGCCGCGGGCGGCATGGGTGGCGAAGCGCGGATCGGCGGCCAGGCCTCCCCGGTCCATCGCCGCGCAGAGCCTGGCGAACACCGTGTCCCCATTGCCCCCGATCACCGCCATGTCGCCGCTGGCGCAAGGGTAGGCGTTGGAGGGCGCGATGCCGGGCAGGATGGAGCCGGAGCGCTCTCGGACATAGCCGGTCAGGTCATATTCGGTGACCAGGTTCTCCATCACGCCGAGCACGCTCTCATAGAGGGCCGCGTCGATCACCTGGCCCTTGCCGGTCCGGTCCCGGGAATGGAGCGCCATCATGATCCCCATCACCGCATGCATGGCCGCCAGGCTGTCGCCGATGGAAATGCCGGCCCGCGCCGGCGGCCGGTCTGGCTCGCCGGTGATGTGGCGCAGGCCGCCCATGGCCTCCCCGATGAGGCCATAGCCGGCGCGGGTCGAGAGCGGGCCCGTCTGGCCGTAGCCGGAGATGCGGGCCATCACCAGGCCAGGATGGGTCGCCGAGAGGGCCTCATAGCCCAGGCCCCATTTCTCCATGGCGCCGGGACGGAAATTCTCGATCACCACATCGGCCTTGGCGATCAGGGTCCGGGCGATCTCCTGGCCCTCGGGCTGACGCAGGTCGAGCCCCACCGACTTCTTGTTGCGGCCGATCACCGGCCACCACGGCGACAGACCCTTAGGCAGGCTGCGGCCCCATTGCCGCATGGGATCGCCCTTGCGGGGGTCCTCGATCTTGATCACCTCGGCGCCGAAATCCCCCAGGATCTGGCCGCAGAACGGGCCGGCGATCAGGGTGCCCATCTCGATCACCCGGAGTCCGGCGAGGGGACCAGGGGCGGCGGCTTCGGTCATCGGGCTCTCCGACTTTCTGGGAACAGATCACGACGGCGTGAGTTTCCACGGCAGCCGCATCGTTCGGATGCGTCGTCTGAAGTTGTCAACGTCCCAGGAGTTCACATGACTCGCCACCTGCTTATCGCGGGCGCCGCGATCGCCGCGCTTTCGCTCGCCGCTTGCGGTCAGCCGGCCGACCAGTCCGCCACCGCCCCGGCCGAGAGCGTCGTGCCCGACGCCAACCCCGCCGCCACCATTCCGACCATGGCCGACGAGACGTCGGCGCCCGACTTCGTCCGTCTGGCTGCGCAGAACGACATGCTGGAAATCCAGTCCTCGCAGCTGGCCGTTGAGCGGGCCCAGGATGCTGAGGTCAAGGCCTTCGCCCAGATGATGGTCGACGCCCACACCCAGACCACTCAGGACCTGAAAACTGCTGTCGAGGCCGCCGGCCAGCCCATCACCCTGCCGACCGCCGCCGATGAGGACGTCACGGACGAACTCAACGACCTGCGGGAAGAAGACGCCGCCGACTTCGACAAGGAATATATCGACCTGCAGGTGGACACCCACCAGAAGGCCCTGAACCTGATGCAGCGCTACGCCGCCGATGGCGACATGCCGGGCCTGCAGGCCTTCGCCGCGGCCACCGCCCCGGCCATCCAGCAGCACCTGGACCAGGCCAAGGCCATTCAGGACCGCCTGGCCAACGCCCGCTAGGCGTCAAGGACGTTCAGTCTGAGCTGAAGATCTGGCTTCCGCCTCCCCGGCGGAAGCCGTTTCTTTGGCCAGCGTCGGGGGTAGGGCCGTGACCATGACCCAATACGCCCTGGCCCCGCCCCCCGTCCCGGTTGTCCCCCTGCTTGGGGAAGACGCCGTCTTTCCGGTTCGCCGGATTCTCTGTGTCGGGCGCAACTATGCGGCTCATCGCGCCGAGATGGGCGGGGACGATCGCGATCCGCCCTTCTTCTTCGCCAAGCCGGCGGACGCCATCGTGACGCCGGGGGCCGATGTGGCCTTCCCCTCGGTGACCGCTGACCTTCACCACGAGATCGAGCTGGTGGTGGCGTTGGGCGCCGGCGGATCAGATGTGCCGGTCGACCAGGCCCTCGACCTGGTCTTCGGCTACGCCGTGGGTTTTGACCTCACCCGGCGGGACCTGCAGGCCGCGGCCAAGGACAAGGGTCACCCCTGGGACGCCTCAAAGGGCTTCGACCAGTCGGCCCCCATTTCGGCCATCCGCCGCTGGAGCGGGCCGGCCCCCCAGGGACGGATTTCCGCGACGGTGAACGGCCAGTCCCGTCAGGACGCGGTGGTCTCCGACATGATCTGGAACGTGGCTGAGATCATCGCCCAGGCCTCGCGCCTCTGGCGCCTGGCGCCTGGGGACCTGATCTTCACCGGCACGCCAGAAGGCGTCGGTCCCATCGCCCGGGGCGACCGGGTCCAGGGCGCCGTGGACGGGGTCGGCGCGCTCAGCTTCCAGGTGCTCTGACCATGGCGCTCACCCTCTACAGTTACTGGCGGGCGACCGCCCCCTACCGCGTCCGTATCGCGCTGGGGCTCAAGGGCCTGGCCTATGACTACATCCCCGTCAGCCTGCCCAAGGGCGAGCAGCGGGCCGCCGACTATCTTGAGCGCAATCCCCAGGGCCTGACGCCCATGCTGGTGGATGGGAACGCGGCCATGACTCAGAGTCTGGCCCTGATGGAGTGGCTGGAAGAGACCCACCCTCAGCCGCCGCTCTTGCCCGCCGACGCCGCCGGACGCCAGGTGGTCCGCGCCATGGCCGGGATCATCGCCTGCGACATCCACCCGCTGAATAATCTGCGGATCCAGCAGCAGCTGACCGCCTTCGGCGTCAGCGAGGCCGACCGACAGGTCTGGGTCGCTCGCTGGATGCACGAGGGTTTCGAGGCCCTTGAGCCGCTGATCGCCCGCCACGGTCTGGGCTTCGCCTTTGGATCGACCCCCGGCATGGCCGACTGCTGCCTGGTCCCCCAGGTCTATTCCGCCGAGCGCTACGGGGTGGACCTTTCGCCTTATCGCGCCATAAGGGCGGCGGCTGCGGCCGCCCAGGCGCTTCCCGCCTTCGCCGCGGCCCATCCCGACCGACAGCCCGACGCCCCGGCGGCGGCCTGAGCTCGGACCTGTGTAGCGTAGGGCGAGGGACCCGAAAAATGCTCGACCACCTGAAGGACAACAACCGCGCCTGGGCGGAAGGCAAGCTCGCGGTTGATCCCGGCTTCTTCCAGCGTCTGGTGGGCCAGCAGAGCCCGGAATATCTCTGGATCGGCTGCGCCGACAGCCGGGTGCCGGCCAATGAGATCGTCGGCCTCGATCCAGGCGAGCTGTTCGTCCACCGCAATGTGGCCAATCTCGCCCCGCCCCAGGACGCCAACTATCTGTCAGTGCTCCAGTTCGCCGTCGATGTGCTGAAGGTGAAGCACATCATGGTGGTCGGCCACTATGGCTGTGGGGGCGTGGTCGCCGCCATCGACGGCCAGCGGCGCGGCCTGGTGGACCACTGGCTGCATCCGATCCGGGAGGTCTACGCCGCCAACCGGGCCGAACTGGAGGCCATGGACGAACACGCCCGCCATGACCGCCTGTGCGAGCTGAACGTCATCCGCCAGGTGCGCAACGTGGCCTCGGACGTCTTCATCCGCGAGGCCTGGCTGCGGGGCCAGCCGATCAGCGTGCACGGCTGGGTCTATGCCCTGTCCGACGGCCTCGTGAACGACATGAACGTCACCTGCAGCGGGCCTGAGGACCTGGCCCGCCTGTATTAGCGGCCATCAGCCGCCGCGAATCCGCACCTGGGCGCGGGCGGCGCGGCCCTGGCCGTCGACCACATTGAGATCATAGAAGCCTGGCCCCTCCGGCCGCCAGAGCACCTGTCCGCTGAGCGGATCGGGGCTGAGCGGCTGGCCAGCCACGTACCAGGCCAGGTCTTCCCCGCTGGCGGCCAGGACCAGCCCCCTGGAGCCGGGGCCATAGGCGTCCACCTGCACCACCGCCCCGTCCGGCGGGAAGATCAGCCTCGGGCCCTCGGTGGTGCGGACCTGGTCGTCCAGGGCGACGGGGGCGTTGCGTGGCGCGAGCGGCGCCGGCGCGGCGGGGGGCGCCTGCAGCAGGTCGGCCACCTCGAACAGCAGGGGCAGGGCGGAGTCCCGCCCCGTAAGTCCGGCCCGTGCGCCGCCATCGGCCCGACCGC
This sequence comes from Phenylobacterium sp., assembly GCA_019264505.1. Lineage (GTDB taxonomy): Bacteria > Pseudomonadota > Alphaproteobacteria > Caulobacterales > Caulobacteraceae > Phenylobacterium. The sequence continues at coordinate 4,459 of JAHUZY010000509.1, forward strand.
TCCAGACCACGATCACATGGCCGCCGACGATCCCGGCGGCCACCGCGTCCCGGAAGCCGTAGGAGGTGCCGGTCTTGTAGGCCATCAGCGGGCGGCCCCGGCTCAAGGCGGCTGGCGTCACGCCCGCGGGGGGCGGGGTTTCGCGCAGGATGGCCAGGACCTCGCCCGCGGCGGCCTCGCTCACCAGCCGCACACCGCGCGCCTCCCGACCGGCCTCGGCGTCAACCTCGGTCCAGGCCAGGGGGCGGGCCAGACCGCCATCCCCCAGGGCGCCATAAAGCACCGCCAGGTCTCGCAGGGAGATGCCCACCCCGCCCAGGGCGATGGCGAGGCCCGCGTCGCGGGTCTCGGCCCTCGGCCGCCACAGCCGCACGCCAACCGCCGCCAGGCGTCCCTCGAAGGCGACTGGTCCCAGACGCGCCAGGGTGTCGACGGCCGGCACGTTCAATGAATGAACC
>JAHUZY010000014.1 GCA_019264505.1 Phenylobacterium sp.
GGTGTTGGTGGTGATGTAGGCTTCGGGGTAGGCGGTCCCGGCCTTGAGGTTCTGATAGGCCGAATAACGGGCGATGAAGGCGTAGTCCTCGGGGACTTCCGGATCGCCATACTCCCCAATCCAGGAGGCGCCGGCCGGCAGGCGGTGATAGCGCAGCATGTCGATCAGCGGGCTTTCGATCACCACGGCGCTCCACAGCTCCGGATGCTGGGTCATGGAGACGCTGGTCAGCACCCCGCCGTTGGAGCGGCCGTAGATGCCCAGACGCCGGGGGGAGGTGATGCCCCGGGCGGTCAGGTCGCGGGCGACGGCGGCGAAGTCGTCAAAGGCCAGCTGGCGCTTTTCCCGCAGCACCGACTGGTGCCAGGCCGGGCCGAACTCGCCGCCGCCGCGGATATTGGCCATGACGAAGGCGCCGCCGCGGGCGAACCACAGCTTGCCGGCCTCGGGCATGTAGCGGGGCGGCATGGCGATCTCGAAGCCGCCATAGCCCAGCATCAGGGTGGGGATCTGCCCGTCCAGGGGGGCGGCCTTGGGGCGGACCACGAAATAGGGGATCTGGGCGCCGTCGCTGGAGGTCGCCCAGTGCTGCTCCACCAGATGGGTGGCCGGATCGAACCGGTCGGGCAGGGCGGCGATCTGGCGGGCGCTCAAGGCTGCCGCGTCAGCCAACCACAGGCTGGTGGGCGTAAGGAAGCCCTCGATCTTCAGAAACAGCTGATCGCTGGCGCCCGACAGGTCGGCGAGCGAGATATTGGCGTCGCCGGGCAGGGTGAGGCGGCTGGAGGTCCAGGCGCCGCCCGCAAAGCGCCAGACGTCCACGGCGCCCTTCACGTTTTCCAGGATCGCGACGACCAGGCGGCTGTCGGTGGCGCCCACCTGCTTGATGGCCTGGCGGGGGCCGGGCGCGAAGATCAGCTGGGCCTTGGCCCCGGCCGGATCGGCCTTGAGGGCGGCGAGGTCGAAGGCCACCAGGGCGCCCTGGGGCAGGTCGCCGTGGGCCTCCTGCAGGGAGAACACCACCTGGCCGCTCACATAGGCCTCGTACTCGGCCTTTTTCGGCAGGGGCAGGCGGACGGGTTCAGGCCCGCCCAGCAGCATGTAGTCGCTGTCGTAGAAGGTCACGCCGCGCCGGGCGATCACCGCCTCAGCCCGGCCGCCCTCGCCCCGCAGGACCAGGGGCGAGACCGAGACGTCGCTGGGCGCCCCGCGATAGAGCTCAGTGGCGGTTCCGTCCCGGGTAAGCGACTTGAGCACATAGGCGTAGCCGGACTCGGTGACCTCGCCCGGCGTCCATTCCCGGGCCACCAGCACGGTGTCTTGGTCGAGCCAGACGGCGCTCTGCTTGCCCTCGGCCAGTTTGAAGCCGCCTTCGACGAAGGCCTTGGCGTTCGTGTCGAACTCACGGATCTCGACGGCGTCGCCGCCCCCGTCCGACAGCTCCACAAGGCAGAGGGTGTCGGATGGCTTCAGGCACTCGGCCCATTGGAAGAACCAGTTGCGGTTCTCGGCTTCGGCCAGGACGTCGATATCGAGGATCGTGGTCCAGTCGGGCGCGCCGGCGGCGTAGGCCTCCAGGCTCGCATGGCGCCACAGGCCGTGGGGGTTGGCGTCGTCTTGCCAGAGATTGTCCACCCCGCCGGCCCGGAAGCTGGGCGTGGCGATCCGATCTTCTGCGCTGAAGATCGCCCGGGCCTCCGCCAGCAGGGCCTCATAGCGGGGATCGCCGTCGAGCCTGGCTTGCGCCTTGGCGTTCTGCGCTTCCACCCAGGCCATGGCCCGGGGCCCGTCCACCTCTTCCAGCCACTGGAAGGGATCGGGCGCCCCGGCCCGCGGGGGGCTGGCGGGCGGCCCGGCCGATTGGGCCTGGGCGGCGGCGGGGATCAGAAGGGCGGCGCAGAGCAGGGGAAGCAGGGTGTTCATGCCCCTTTCCTAGAACCGGCGGGGCCGATCTGTCTTCCCCCTCCCGCGTCAGGCGGGATGATTTGGTCAGGCTTCTGCCCTATATGTCGGCCGCCATGAGCCGTCCGTTTCTGAAGATGAACGGGCTCGGCAACGACTTCGTCGTGGTCGAGGCCCGCACTGAGCCCTTCGCGCCGAGCGCAGAGGAGGTGCGCGCGATCGCTGATCGCGAGCGCGGGATCGGCTGTGACCAGCTGATCTCCATCGAGCCGGCCGCCGGCGAGGCCGATGTGCGCGTGCGGTTCTGGAACGCCGATGGCGAGGAGGTCGGCGCCTGCGGCAACGGTTCGCGCTGCGTCGGCTGGCTGGTCATGGAGGCCTCAGGCCGCGACGCCGCCGTGCTGGAGGTGGGCGACCGGCTGCTGCGCACCACCCGCGCCGGCGACCACATGGTCAGCGTCGACATGGGCGAGCCCGGCCTCGACTGGACCGATATCCCCTTAGACGAGCCCATGGACACCAAGGGGATCGAGCTGCAGGTCGGCCCGATCGATGCGCCCCTGCTGCATACGCCGGGCTGCGTCTCCATGGGCAATCCCCATGTGGTCTTCTTCGTGGACGATATCGACACCGCCCCGGTGGCTGAGGTCGGCCCCATGATCGAGCATCACCGGCTGTTTCCCGAAGGCGTCAATGTCGGCTTCGCCCAGGTCAAGGCCCGCGACCACATCCGCCTTAGGGTCTGGGAGCGCGGGGCGGGCCTGACAAAGGCCTGCGGCACCGGCGCCTGTGCGGCGCTCGTCGCCTGCGCGCGGCGGGGGCTGACAGACCGGACGGCGCGGCTGGAGCTGGACGGCGGCGACCTGACCATCGAATGGCGTGAGGCCGATGGCCACGTGATCATGACCGGCCCGGCCAGCCTCGACTTCACCGGAACCCTGCCGTGAGCGGGGAGACCACGCCCGGCGTGGACATCGTCACCTTCGGCTGCCGGCTGAACGCCTATGAGAGCGAGGTCATCCGCGCCCGGGCCGCCGAGGACGGGCTGACCGACGCCATCGTCTTCAACACCTGTGCGGTGACGAACGAGGCCGTGCGCCAGGCCCGCCAGGCGATCCGCAAAGCCCGCCGCGAGCGGCCGGGCGCCCGGGTGATCGTCACCGGCTGCGCGGCCCAGATCGATCCAGCCGCCTTTGCGGCCATGGACGAGGTCGATCTCGTCCTTGGCAATGCGGAGAAGAGCGCGGCCGGCGCCTATCTGGACCGGCCGGCCGAGGGCCGGGTGCGGGTCAATGACATCATGAGCGTGCGGGAGACCGCCGGCCACTTGATCGACGGCCTGAAGGATCGCGCCCGGGCCTATGTGGAGGTCCAGAACGGCTGCGACCACCGCTGCACCTTCTGCATCATCCCCTTCGGCCGCGGCAATTCCCGCTCGGCGCCGGCCGGCGAGGTGGTCGACCAGGTCCGCCGACTGGCTGCCGAAGGCTATGCCGAGGTGGTGCTGACCGGCGTGGACGTCACCAGCTGGGGCGCCGACCTGCCGGGCCAGCCGAGCCTGGGCCAGCTGGTCGGGCGGATCCTGAAGCTGGTCCCGGAACTGCCCCGCCTGCGCCTGTCCTCGATCGATGCGGCCGAGATCGATGATGATCTGCTGGCCCTGTTTGCGGCTGAGCCGCGGCTGGCGCCCTATCTGCACCTGTCCCTGCAGGCCGGCGACGACATGATCCTCAAGCGGATGAAGCGTCGCCACAGCCGGGCCGACGCCCTGGCCCTGGTGGCCAAGGTCCGCGCCGTGCGCCCCGACGTGGCCTTCGGCGCCGACCTGATCGCCGGCTTCCCCACCGAGACGGACGCCATGTTCGCCAACACCCTGAAGCTGGTGGAGGAGGCGGGGCTCGCCTACCTGCACGTCTTCCCGTTCAGCCCCCGGCCCGGCACGCCGGCCGCGCGGATGCCGCAGTTGCCGAAGGCGGAGATCAAGGCCCGCGCCGCCGCCCTGCGCGCGGCGGGCGAAGCCGCGCTCACCCGCCACCTTGACCGCCAGGTGGGCCGCACGGTGGACGCCCTGATCGAGCGGCCGGGCGTGGCCCGCGCGCCGGACTTCACCGAAATCCACTACGAGGGCGAGGCGGTGGTCGGCCAGATCACGCCTTTGCGAATCACCAGCCACGCAGGCGGCAAGGCCCAGGCGGTCGTCCCCGTCCTGGCGGCGGCGGAGTAGGCGCACGAGGCGGCGGTCGCTGAGCCCCCACCCCCACCGCCGTCATCCTGGGCCTTGTGCCCAGG
>JAHUZY010000239.1 GCA_019264505.1 Phenylobacterium sp.
CGCTGGAAGCGCGGCCGCCATTCTCGCGAACCGATCCTGGGGGAGAAGAGGTTCAGCGATACTGTTGCAGTCGGGTCGTCCGCAGGCCGGCGAGGCCGTGGCGTTCGATCGACTTCTGCCAGGCGAGGAATTCCTCTGAGGTCAGGCCGTAGCGGGTGAGCGCGTCGTCCAGGCTCAGCAGCCCGCCACGCACCGCGGCGACCACCTCGGCCTTGCGACGGATCACCCAGCGACCCGTGTCGGCCGGCGGCAGGTCGGCCAGCGTCAGGGGCGCACCGGTCGGGCCGATCACATAGGGCTCCCCGCGGCTGTTCGTTCGGGTCTGTTGTTGTTGCAACATGGCTTTACGCCCTTCACACCATCATCGTTGAGCCAGACCATAGCCCGGCTGCCATAACAGCTCGTGAATCCCGATAGTGAAAATCACAGTAACCATTTGATCCCCCCGTGTACTGAAATGATACAGTTAGAGATTTCAGAAGGGATTAACCTTCACTAAATCTCAGTTACGCGCCAAGTTATCGACGCATACTGATAAGTTCTTCCAGCATCTGGTCGGCCGTTGTAATGATACGCGAGCAGGCTGAGTAAGCTTTCTGGGTGGTGATCAGGCCTGTAAACTCAGCCGACATGTCGACTGTGGAGTTTTCGAGGGTGGAGGGTGAAATGGCGCCGGCCCCGCCCTGGCCCGGGAGCTTGATCACATACTCACCGCTGTCGATGGTGCCGCGATAGGCGTTGCCGCTGACCGCCTGCAAACCGTCGGGATTGGTGAAGGTGGCGACACCAATCTGGGCGATCTTCCGCACCTGGCTGTTGTCGAAGATGGCCGACACGATGCCGGCCTCATCCACTTCCACGCCCACCACGGTGCCAACCGTGGCGCCGTCGGGGTTCACCAGCCGGACGGTCGAGGCGTTGGCGTACTGGGTCAGCTTGTCCAGGTCGAAGGTGATGTCCTGGGCGCCGACGCCCAGGGCGTCATCCCAGCGCGGCGTACCAGCCGTGCCGGACGCCGCCAGGCTGATGGTCGGGGCCGCACCCGCCGCCCCGAACAGGGTGGTGTTGTCCAGGTCGATGGTGCCGTCCTGGTTGAACATCACCAGACCCTCGGCGATCTGGCCCGAGGGGCCGCCCGTCACGTCGCCAGCCGGAATGGCGTAGATTTCCGCGTGCCACTCATTGGGGTTGGCCGAGGAGCGCAGCAGGCTGATGGACACCTTGTGGGTGCCGCCCATGGTGTCGACGACGTTCATCTCGATGCTGAAGTCCGGCTGGGTGCCGGTCAGCGGGTCGGCGTTCTCTTCCCAGTCGGCCATGGAGCGGGTGGCCGCATCATAGGTGCCTTCGGCCGCCGAGATGGTCTGGCGCTTGTCGAGATTGGCGTTGATGACGACATTGGCCGTGGCCTGCACGGCCGAGCCCAGGTTCTTGACGTTGATCGAGTCCAGCTCGTTCAGGTCAGACGGGTTGTAACTGATCGTCCCGTCGGCGGCGATCGGCCAGCCCTGCAGGAAGAAGCCGGCGTCATTGCGCAGGAAGCCGTCGGCGTCGACGCTGAACGAGCCGGCCCGGGTGAAGACCCGCTTGTCGGCGTCGGTCAGGCCGGCGCCCTTCTCGGTGACGATGAAGAAGCCGTCCCCGGCGATGGCCAGGTCGGTGGAGGCGTTGGCGCTCTGAATCAGACCCTGCTGGCTGATGTACTGCCGCGTGAGCCCTTGAACGCCGCCAGCGCTGTAGCGCCCGGTCACCGCCTGCGCCGTCACGATATTGGCGAAGTTCACCTGGTTGCGCTTGTAGGCGACGGTGTTGATGTTGGCGATGTTGTCGGAAATCGCCGCGAGGGCCGACGAATTGGCGGTCAGGCCAGAGACGCCGGCGAGCATGGCGCTGTTGATGCTCATGGGGGTGTGTGCCTTCTTGTTGGGCTTGTGAGGGGCGGTTGCGTCCTTTCAGGACGCGGTCAGGCCGCCAGCGCCGGCGTTTCGTCGTCGCTGTTGTTACTGGGCGTGGTCGGGGTGGTCGCCGCGGGCGGCAGGCCGATGCTGCTGATCGTCTGCCAGAGGGCCCGGCTGCCGCCGATGGTCACATAGGTCTGGCCGTCAACCTGTTCGACCGCGCGGACGACGCCGTCGATGAAGGTGCTGTGGCCGACCGTAGCGCCGGCGGAGTCGGTGGCGGTGATCCGCAGCTTGTAGGTTCCACCGTCGGGCAACTGAGCGCCGAGGATGTTCTTCCCATCCCAGTTGATCTTGTGTTCGCCGCCGGCGACGTTCTCCAGGGCCTGGACGTGGACAATGGAGCCCTTGTCGTCGAGCACCTCGACCTTGACGCTCTGAGCCTCGCGGTCGAGGCGGTAGACCCACTCCGCCGACTTGCCAGACAGGGTGGCCTCGTCGGTGGCGGCGCGGACCTGCTTGCCGATCAGGCTGACGGCGTCGGCGACGCCGTCCCCTGACGTGCCCACCAGTTGCTTGAGCAGGTCATTGGTCAGCAGCTGCTGCTCGACCCCGGTCATCTGCACGATCTGCTGGGTGAAGTCCCCGGAATCCATCGGTGAGAGGGGGTCCTGGTTCTTCATCTGCGTGGTCAGCAACACCAGGAAGGTGTCAAAGCTCTCAGCAAGGCGCTGACCCCCGACACTGGAAGCTGCAGCCTGCGAACTGGCGACGGCGTTGGTTTGCATGGGGCTTCTCTAAATCCGAAGGTCCACGCCGGTCGGTGACTGGCGCTGCTGGTAGAGACGGGTGGCGACCGCGGCGGTGTCGGCTTCATCGGCCATGCCGAGCGCGCTCTGGAAGGCGCGGCCCTGCCAGGCTTCACGGTCGGGCGCCTGGTCTGCGAACTGGCCGCCGCCGCGCTGGTCCTGAGGCGAATTGAAGGACAGGCCGCCCGACAGATCGAAGCCCGCCTGCTCCAGGGCGCGCATCAGCTCGCCCGAGCGGCCGCGCATTTCGTTGGCGGCGTGGGGATTGTCGAAGGCCATGGCGGCGGTGAGCTTGCCCTGAGCATCGATATCGACGCGGACATCAACCCGGCCGAGCCCTTCGGGCGTCAGCTGGATATCGAAGTGGGTCGAGCGGCCCTCGAGCCGACGGGAGACCTGGGCGGCGAGGTCTGCGACCGTGGCGGAGGTGGCCACAGGTCGAGCGCCGTCCCGGACCTCGGCGGTCGCTGTCCCCGAGGGGGTGGTGGACAGGCCGCCCATGGCGTCGGGACCCTCAAGGCCTTCGGCGCTGGCAGTCTCCAGATCCTCAGGGGCGGTCGATGCGACCTGGGGAGCGCCTGCCGGCGCCACGACCGAGGCGGGCTCGCCCTTGGGCGCCGCGGCCGGCTGAGCGGTCAGGGCGAAGGGCGAGGGCGGCTGGGCCGCCACGGCGCTCTTGGCGCCGGTCACGACGGCCTTTTCAGGCTCGGCCTCCGGCGCCTCGACGCTTTCGCTGGCGACGGCTGGCGCCGTGACCGGACCAGACTGGCCAGCTCGCAGGCTGACCACGCCAGCGGCGGCCGCGGCGGTCATCAGGGGCTGGGCGCTCGTC
>JAHUZY010000252.1 GCA_019264505.1 Phenylobacterium sp.
GCCTTAGGGTTTGCGGTGGCCGATGAGGCCGAAGGCCGCGCCCTGGGGGTCCACACAGTTCATGGAGAATTCGCCGCCGGGGATTTCGTCGGGGCCCTGGACCACCTGGCCGCCGCCGGCCTCCACCGCCGCCTTGGCCACGTCGATATCGGGCACGCGGAAATAGGCGGTCCAGGCCGGCTTCTCGGCCGGCATCACCGCGCCGATCAGCCCCCCGTGGCGGATGAATTCGTAGCGGCCCAGGGGCCCCATATCCATGTCGCCATCCTTCGCCCAGCCGAACATCTCCCCATAGAAGGTCCAGGCCCCGGCCGGGTCGGGGGTGCTGAGCTCGTTCCAGGCGGCGTGGCCGACCCGGGGGCGGTCGGCGGCGAAGGCCAGGCTGAGTTCGCGGGACTCCGGCTTCATCACATAGAGCGGCGCCCCTTGCGGGTCGGCGATCATGGCCATGCGCCCGACCATGGGGACATCCATGGCCGCCATCTGCACCGCGCCGCCCTTCTGGGTCACGGCGTCCACGGCGGCGTCCACATCGTCCACCGCCAGATAGGCGAGCCAGGTGGGCGTCGCCCCATGCTGCGCCATCTCCGGCGTGATGGCCATCAGGCCGGCCACGTCATGCTCAGGGGCGCTGATGATCCGGTAGTCCATATCGGCCTGGCCGGAATCGGCGAAGGTCCAGGGCAGGACCTGGCCATAGAAGGCCTGGGCGGCGGCGGCGTCGGAGGTCAGCAGCTCGTACCAGATGAAGTCGCCGGCCTTGTTGGTGGTGGCCGCCTCCAGGGTCACCACCGGGGTGAAGCCGCCATAGATCATCCGGGGCCCGTCGAACGGCATGGGATTGTGCTCCGGGCTCATCCGCGGGTCGGTGGCCATTATTTCTTCCATCCGCCCCATGGCCGCGTCCCGGGTCGCCTTGTCCGGCCATTCGATCCAGGAAAACACCACCGTCTCCTCAGGCGTCGCCTGCACGGCGCGGCGGAAGTCGGTCTGCTTGCCCTCGGGCACCTCGTCGCCCCAGCACTCCAGGATGCGCAGGGCGCCGAGCTCCATGAAGACGCTGTTTCCGGTAAGGGCGTGGTCGATGAATTTCTGGCGGTTGGCCGTGGGGACCGCGATCACGAAGCCGTCGATATAGGTCATGGTCTAGCTCCTGGGTCAGTGCAGGCCAGCCGTCGCGCCGCCCGAATGGGCCTAGGACGGGGCAGGCGAGCGTCAGCCGACACTCAACCCGAACTTTTTCCGTTTTGCGACGGGGGCGGCGGCCTGATCAGGATCTGACGGCGACCAGATAGGCCCGCGGGTCCTTGGCCCCGGACCCGTGGCGGTCGCGCTCGATGATCGCGAAGCCGGCGGCGATCAGGTCGCCCTCCAGTTCGCTGGCGTTGAACGCCGCCACATGGGGCGCCTTGCCGAGCGCCTGCATCAGCGGGATCGCCGCGCGGATGAGGGGGTTCATCTCCTTCAGCAAGGGGGTCTTGGAGATGAAGCGGCCGCCGGGCTTGAGCAGGCGGTGAGCGCCCTCCAGGGTCGCCCGCCGCGCCTTGACGAGATGGAGCAGGTTGAAGGCCAGCACCACGTCGAAATGGCTCTCAGGCCAGGGCGCGGCTTCGGCCGGGACGACCTCGAAGATCAGCTGGGGGAGGCCGGCGCCGTCGGCCTTCTCCCGGGCGATGGCGATCATCTCGGCCGAGACGTCGCTGGCCACATATTCGGCGACCCCTGAGGCCAGCCGAAGCGCCGTGGTCCCGGTGCCGCAGCCCAGCTCCAGGACCCGATGTTCCGGCGCCAGACGCCGGGCCACAGCCTCCAGGGTGCGTTCATAGCCGGCCAGGTCGCCAATGGGGTCGCGGGCGTACTTGCGGGCGGTCTTGTCCCAGAAACGGGCGTCGCGATCGGTGGGGGCGGCGGCGGGCATCGGGCGTCCTCGTCCTCGTCTGGGGCGTCCACACCTAGCATATGCGCTGAAGCTTAGAATTGGCCGTTCGTGAGCCTACGAGGCCTAGCGGCCCCTGCCCTCGTCCCGCTCCAGGATCTGGCGCATGAGATCGAGCTGCTCCTGCTGGCGGGCCAGGATGGCCTCGATCTGCTGGACCCGCAGGTGATCGAGCTTGTCGTGCAGGGCCATGATCTCGATCTCGGCCTTGAGGTTCACCTCATAGTCGTGGGCCGCATTGATCCGGTCCTTCGCCGCCTGCCGGTTCTGGCTCATCATGATGAAGGGCGCCTGGATGGCCGCCAGCATCGAGAGCAGCAGGTTCAGGAAGATGAAGGGGAACGGGTCGAAGGCCCCTCGCCCCAGGGCCAGGTTCAACAGGGTCCAGGCGCTGAGGAAGGCGGCGAAGGCCAGGATGAAGGTCCAGGAGCCCCCCACCGACGCCACCCTGTCGGCCAGGCGCTGACCGAAGGTCTGTTCGTCTGCGAAGGTCTCATTGACGTCGCGGCTCACCGGACTGCGATCCACCGTGGTGGCCAGCACCCGGCGCTCGGCGGCGTCCAGATCGGTCTCGGCCTTGTCGAACCATCGCCGGGCGGCCTTGCCCAGGCCTGCGCCCTGCTCGCTCATGGGATCATTCCTCGTCTGGCCCTGCGTCCCCGAGGGCGGTTACAGCCGCCGTCGCGCGCGAGGGCTTTGATCCTGGACAAGGACGCGCCAGAGTCGAGGGGCGATGCAGGAGGCCCCCCTTCGGGGCCGGGGGCATACGGCGTTCGGAAGGACAGGACCATGATCGAGGCGGTCAGATACGGCTTCGCCAACTATATGAACTTCGACGGGCGCACCGATCGCGCCACCTTCTGGTGGTGGGTGCTGGCGGTGTTCCTGGCGGCCATCGCGGCGAGCATCCTGGACGACGGTCTTTCCTCCGGCGGCGTGGAGCCTTTCGGCCTCCTGCTGACCCTTGGCCTGTTCCTGCCCCATCTGGGCATGGCGATCCGCCGGCTGCATGACACCGGGCGCAGCGGCTGGTGGGTCCTCATCGGGCTTATCCCGCTGCTCGGCCTGCTGGTGCTGATCTACTTCTATGTGCAGCCGAGCGATCCGGCCGGGGAAAAGTACGATCCGCCGGCGCCTTCGCCCATGCCGCCCGAGCCCGGCGAGCCGCCGACCGCAGGCTGACCTGAGCGCCCCTGCGGTGATGACCCTGCAGGTCATTGGCCGCAGACCCCGCCCCCGTCAGACTGTCTCCCGTTCAGCGGAAAACGGAGACGGCGATGACGGGGTTCTGGCGACAGTGGATGGCGGTGTGGCGTCTCTCGGTGGCAGGCTTTGGCCTCGTCCTGGCCGGGGCCGCCTTCGAGGCGACCAGCGGGCCGGTGCGGATGATCTTCGCCCTGGTGGGCGAGGCGCTGCCGCCCGAGATGGGCGAGCCGTTGCGGTTCTCCATCGCCCTGATGGGAGCGGTGACGCTGGGCTGGTGGCTGACCCTGGAGGCCGCCTTCAGGGCCATCGACCTGCTCGGGGAGAAGGCCGCGCCGGTGTGGCGCGGGGTCACCCTGTCGGTGGTCGGCTGGTACGTCATCGACGGGGCCCTGTCGGCGGCCACGGGCTATGCTCTGAACATCGTCCCCAACACCCTCCTGCTGGCGGGGTATCTGATCCCGGTGATGGCCACGGGCGTCCTGCGCCGGGCCTGAGGCAATGGCCTAGCTGGATTGGCGGGGTCGGGGCGCCTAAGTCCCCTGGATGAGCCTGTCCTTCCCGCCGAAACTGGCCCTGGTCCTGGCCGGGGCCATAGCCGTCGCCTGTTCGCCCGCCCCCGCCGCCGAACAGGCCCAGGCCGCCGCCCCGGCGGTTCAGACCGAGGGGCTGGACCCAGCCGCCATGGCCGCGGTCGTCGAGCAGGCCCGCGCCCTGCCCAATCTGCACGCCCTGATCGTCGCCCGGGGCGGCGAGGTGCTGGCCGAACACCGTCTGCGCGGCCCCGGCCTCGATCAGCCGGTGAACATCAAGTCGGCCTCCAAGACCGTGCTCTCGGCCCTGGTGGGGATCGCCATCGACAAGGGGGTGCTGGCCGGGACCGACCAGAAGATCGCGCCCCTGCTGGCGGATGACCTGCCGGCCGGCGGCGACCCCCGGCTGCAGGAGATCGAGGTCGGCCATCTGTTGTCCATGCAGGCCGGCCTCGGGCGCACCTCGGGGCAGTATTACGGGGCCTGGGTGACCAGTCCCAACTGGGTGCGCCATGCGCTCGCCCGCCCCTTTGACGACGATCCGGGGGGCCGGATGATCTATTCCACCGGGACCTCGCACCTGATGTCGGCGGCCCTGACACAGGCCGCCGGCGCCAGCACCCATGCGCTGGCCCGCGACTGGCTGGCCGAGCCCCTGGGGGTGACCCTCCCGCCCTGGCTGAGGGACCCGCAGGGGATCTATTTCGGCGGCAATGACATGATGATGTCGCCGCGGGACCTGCTGCGGTTCGGCGAGCTCTACCGCCTGGGGGGCGAGATCGACGGGCGCCGCATCCTGTCCGAGGCCTGGATCGCAGAAAGCTGGACGCCGCGGACCCGCTCCCCCTGGAGCGGCCACGCCTATGG
>JAHUZY010000324.1 GCA_019264505.1 Phenylobacterium sp.
TTCGCCGACCGAGGGGGCGAGGGCGCTCGCCTGCGGATCGTCCACGCCGCCGACCACGCCGAGGGCATGGGCGCCTCGCTGCGGACCGGGGCTGGAGCTCTTCCGGCGGATACGGCCGGAACCTTCGTCCTTCTGGGGGACATGCCGAGGATCCCCGCCGCCCTTCTCCCGCGCCTGGTCGAGGCTGTGGAGGCAGGCGCCGCCGCCGCCGCCCCGGTCTGCGGCGGCCGCCGTGGCCATCCGGTGCTGTTCGGGGCCGAACTCCTCGATCACCTCCGTCAGGCCGCCGGCGACGAAGGCGCACGCACCGCCCTGGCCGGCCTCGGCCCCCGCCTGGCCCTCATCGAGACCGACGACGACGGCGTCCTGTTCGACGTCGACCGGCCGGAGGACTTGTCTCCCGCCTAAACCTTCACGAACGGCTGGGCGGTGATCGCCTCGCCGGTCAGGGCCAGCAGCGCATTGGCCACGGCCGGGCCGATCACCGGGGTGCCGGGTTCGCCGACGCCGGTGGGATGGGTCCCGGCCGGCTGGGCGACGATATAGGTCTCGACCTGGGGGGCCTCGTTGTGGCGCAGCACCCGGTAGGTGTCGAAATTGGTCTGGTCGACCCGGCCTTCGGTCAGGGTCACCTGGCCATAGAGGGCGGCTGAGAGGCCATAACAGGTGCCGCCTTCCATCTGGGCGGCGATCTGGTTGGGCGAGATGGCCGTGCCGCAGTCAATGGCGGTGACGACGCGACCGACCTTGGGCTCGCCGTTTTCCATCTTCACCTCGGCCACCTGGGCGACCACGGAGCCGAAGCTCTCATGCACCGCCACGCCGCGGGTCCACCCCTCGGGCGCGGGCTCCCCCCAGCCGGCCTTATCGGCGGCCAGGTCGAGGACGGCCAGATGCCGCTTGGCGCCGGCCTTTTCGTAGAGGGCTCGGCGGTAGGCCACCGGATCCTGGCCGGCCCGGCGGGCCAGCTGCTCGATGGTGTGCTCCATCACATAGGCGGTGTGGGTCGCGCCCACCGAGCGCCACCAGAGCACCGGCACGCCGGCGTCGGGGGTGAGCAGCTGGGCGTCCACATGCGGGGTGGCTTTCAGATAGGGCGAGCCCTTGGCGCCCTCCACCGCGGTCTCATCGACGCCGCCGCCGCCGAAGGGCGCGCCCTTCATGATCGACTGGGTGACGATGCGGTGGGTCCAGGTGTTGGGATAGCCGTCGGTATCGGTGGTGACCCGCACCCGGTGATGGACCAGGGGGCGGTAATAGCCGGCCGCCATGTCGTCTTCCCGGGTCCAGACCAGTTTCACCGGCCGGTTTCCGCCCACCTTGCGGGCGATCTGGACGCACTCGACCACGAAGTCGGACTGGAAGTTGGCCCGCCGGCCAAACGAGCCCCCGGCCGGCAGGGTTTCGATCTCGATGGCGCCGGGTAGGTTGGCGACGATCTTGGCCACGTTCAGCTGGTCCAGGGTCGGCCCCTGGGAGGCGAAAGTGAGCTTGGCCTTGTTGCCGTCCACCTGGGCCACGCAGTTCATCGGCTCCATGGTGGCGTGGGCGAGATAGGGGAAGTCATAGGCGACCTCGAGGGCCTGACCGTCGGCCTGCGCGGCCACCTCGCCCTTGGTTTCGAAGCCCTGCCATTCCTCGCCCTTTTCCAGGGCGGCCGATCCGGCGGCCAGATCGCGGAAGCGTTCGGCGATATCGGCGGAGCTACGGGTCTCGGCCTTGGCCTCATCCCAGGTGACGGTGAGCACGTCGCGGCCCTGCTTGGCGGCCCAGGTGGTTTCAGCCACCACGGCCACGCCGGTGGGGATTTCATAGACCTCGACGACGCCGGGCACGGCCTTGGCCGCCGTGGCGTCGAAGCTCGCCACCTTGGCGCCGAAGCGCGGCGGGTGGGCGACCATGGCGACCAGCAGGGTCTCGGCCTGAACATCCATGGTGAAGCGGGTCTGGCCGGTGCTCTTGGCCAGGCTGTCCTTGCGCCGCACCCGGTCAGTTCCGATCAGGGTGAACTGGGCCGGGTCTTTCAGGGTCGGCTCGGCCGGCGGGGTCACATTCGCTGCGTCCGCCAGCAGAGCTGCGAAGTCGGCCGACTGGCCCGATGCCGCGTGAGAGACGACGCTGTCCTTGACCGTGATCTCACCGGCGGGAACGTTCCAGCGATTGGCGGCGGCCTGGACGAACATGGCCCGGGCCGCGGCTCCGGCCTGACGCAGCTGGTCCCAGCTGTTGTTGATCGCCGTCGACCCGCCGGTCAGCTGCGCGCCGAGGCCGCCATTGGCGTAGAGCTTGGCGTTGGCCGGCGCATGCTCCCAGGCGACCTTGCTCCAGTCGGCGTCCAGCTCTTCGGCGACGATGGCCGCCAGACCCGCATGGGTGCCTTGGCCAAACTCGATGTGCTTGCAGACCAGGGTGACCGCGCCGTCCGGGGCGATCTTGACGAAGGCGCCGAACGGCCCCGTCTCGCCCTCGGCGCCGGCCGCCAGCAGATCGGTGGGAGAACAGCCGACCATCAGGGCGCCGCCGACGGCGGTGGCGGTGATGATCAGCTGGCGGCGGGAGACGCCCTCGCCTGCGGAGGCGGCGCGGCGGAAAACGGGTGCGTTCATGGCTCTCATCCCGTCCGGTCAGGCGTCAGTCTGGGGCGAGGCGTCGGCCGGGGCCTGGCCCGACGCCACCTTGATGGCCGCATGGATGCGCTGATAGGCGCCGCAGCGACAGATATTGCCGGCCATGGCGCCGTCGATCTCTTCGTCGGTCGGCTTGGGCGACTGCTCCAGCAGGGCGGCGGCCGACATGATCTGGCCCGACTGGCAGTAGCCGCACTGGGGCACGTCCAGCGCCACCCAGGCCTGCTGCAGGGGGTGGTCGCCCCCCAGGCCCTCAATGGTGGTGATCTTCGCGCTCCCCAGCGCCGAGACCGGCGTCAGGCAGGAGCGGATCGGCGCCCCGTCGGCCAGGACGGTGCAGGCGCCGCACTGGGCGATCCCGCAGCCGTACTTGGTTCCAGTCAGGCCCAGTTCATCCCGCAACACCCACAACAGGGGCGTATCCCCGGCCGCCTCCACCGTAAGCGGCTTTCCATTCACATCCAGGGTGATGGCCATGACGATCCTTAGGCGTTGCAGAGCTTGAGCGTGATCTTAACGCCGCTCAGGGGGCAAGGTAAGCCCTGACCTCGCCGGCCGACCGCAGGCTTGATGCGCCCGTGATCTAACTGCGCTACCTAATTTCCCGACGCCGTGATCGGCCCCGTTTCTGGAGACCCTCATGACCCCATCGGTCCGCGCCACCACCCTCCGCCTCCCGGTCCTGCTGGCCGGCCTCATCCTGGCGACGGCGCCGGGTCTGGCTCAGGCGCAGGCGGCCTCATCGACGGGCGCTCGCCTGTACAATCTTCAGTGCAAGACCTGCCACGGGGACAAGAGCACCCCGGCCGGCCCCACGCTGACGGGCGTCGCCGGCGCCCCCATCGCCGGGCGCAAGGACTACACCTATTCCGCGGGCCTGAAGGCCAAGGGCGGGACCTGGACCGACGCGGCCCTGGACGCCTATCTGGCGAAGCCGATGGTGTTCGCGCCGGGCACGCGCATGATGGTCGCCGTTCCGGACGCCAATAATCGCGCGGCCATTGTGGCCTACATGAAGACGCTCAAATGACTTCGCTCCTCGGGCCAGGCCTGCCGCTGCGGCTGGCGCTGGTGGCCGCCGCCGCCGCGTCCCTGGCCGCCTGCTCCACCGTCGGCCCCGCGGGCCCGCCGAGCAGCTTCTCGACGCCCCTGCGCGCCGCCCCCGCGCCGGAGGACGCCACCGACGCGCCCATGACCTATGCCTGCCGTGAGGGGAAGCGGTTCGTCGCCGCCTACGCCCTGTCGGGGGACCATGCGGTGGTTCAGGCCGGCGGCCGCTCCTACCGCCTGCCGCACGCCCCCTCAGGCTCAGGGGCG
The DNA here is from genome assembly GCA_019264505.1 of Phenylobacterium sp. Taxonomy (GTDB): domain Bacteria; phylum Pseudomonadota; class Alphaproteobacteria; order Caulobacterales; family Caulobacteraceae; genus Phenylobacterium. The sequence goes on from JAHUZY010000324.1 coordinate 3,945, forward strand.
CGTTTTTACGCCGGTGGGGTCGAACTGACGACCAAGGGCGTCGAGGCGAGCCTGGACGGCGCCGCCGGGGCGCCCTATCGCGGCTGCGTCACCGGCTGAAGGAGCAGGATCTTGGACGCCTTTCCCGCCTTTTTCCCCCTGGCCGGCGCCAAGATCGTGATCGCCGGGTCCGGCGAGGGCGCCGAGGCCAAGGCCCGCCTGTTCGACGGCTCGCCGGCTCGCCTGGTTCGGGTGGAGGACGCCCAGGCCTATCTGCCGGCCACCTATGCAGGCGCGAGCCTGGTCTTCATCGCCAGCGCCGATGATCTGTTCGTCCAGGCCGCGGTGACCGCCGCCCGGGCGGCCCGGGTCCCGGTCAATGTGGTCGACCGCCCGCCGCTCTGCGACTTCACCACGCCAGCGGTGATCGACCGGGGCGAGGTGGTGGCCGCGGTGGGCACCGGTGGCGCCTCGCCCATGCTGGCCACCCTTTTGCGCAACACTATCGAGACCCGCATCCCTGAGGGGACCGGGCGCATCGCCGCCCTGTTCCGCAGGATGCAGGACGAGGTGCGCGAAGCCCTGCCCGAACTGCCCCGGCGTCGCGCCTTTCTGCGCCAGGCGCTCGAAGGCCCCGCGGCGGACGCGGCCATGGCGGGCAATATGGAGGCCGCCGAGGCCTTGCTGCGCAAGGCGCTGTCCGAAGACGCGCCCCAGCCGGGCCGCTTGCAGTTCGTCGCCGGACGGGGACCGGCCGACCTGATCACCCTGCGGGCCAGCCGCGCCCTGGCCAGCGCCGATGTCCTGGTCATCCCGCCCGACGCCGATCCTGAGATCGTCGGCATGGCCCGCCGCGACGCCGAGCGGGTCGCGCCAGAGGCTGCGACGCCAGACCACCTGATCGACCTGGCGCGCCAGGGCCTGAAGGTGGTGAGCCTGATCACCGTCATGCCCCGGGCCGAGGCCCTGCGCGCCTATGCCGACTCCGGCCTCGCCGTCGAGGTGATGCTGGCCGCGCCCCAGGTCTAATCAAGCTGGCCTAATCCAGGGGTTTGCCCTTGGTCTCTGGCAGGAACAGGCAGACCACCACGCTGATGGCGGTGAAGATCACCGGGTACCAGAGGCCCGAATAGATGTTGCCCGTCGCCGTCACGATGGCGAAGGCGCTGAACGGCACGAAGCCGCCCACCCAGCCGGTGCCAATGTGATAAGGCAGGGACATGGCCGTGTAGCGCACCCGTGTGGGGAACAGCTCCACCAGGGTCGCGGCCATGGGGCCGTAGAGGGCCGTGGCCGCCACCACGAAGATCATCAGGATGCCGAACACCGCCGCCAGGTTGGTCCGCGCCGGATCGGCCTGGGGCGGATAGCCGGCAGCCGCCAGGGCCGCGCGGATTTCGCCGTCCACCTGGGCCCGCGCCGCCTCCAGGTCTTCGGGGGCGAGCTGGCTCCCATCGATGGAGGAGACGACCGTTTCGCCCACCCGCACCTGGGCCAGCGTCCCAGCCGGCGCGGCGAGGTTGTCATAGGAGACCCCTGCATTGGCCAGGGACGTCTTGGCGATGTCGCAGGCCGAGATGAACTGCGCCCGGCCCACCGGGTCGAACTGCAGGGCGCAGTCAGCCGGGTCGGCGACCACCACGACGGGCGTGGCGGCCTGTGCCTCGGCCAGGGCGGGGTTGGCCGCCAGGGTCATGGCCTTGAAGGCGGGGAAGAAGGCGACGAGGGCGAGTGTCATGCCAAACCACATCACCCACTTTCGGCCGACCCGGTCCGACAGCCAGGCAAAAAACACATAGAGCGGCGCGCTGGCGAGCGTGGCGCAGATCATCAGGGTGTTCACCGTCGGCGGCGCCACCTTCAGGAACCGCTCCAGGAAGATCTGGGTGTAGAAGAAGGCCGTGTACCAGACCGCGCCCTGGGCGCTCATGAAGGCGAACAGGGCGAGAAGCACGAGCTTCAGATTGCCCCATTGGCCGAAGGCCTCGGCGAAGGGCGCCTTGGCCTCCTCGCCCGCGGCCTTGAGCCGCTCGAAGCTGGGGCTCTCGGCCAGTTTCAGGCGCATGAAGATGGAGATGGCCAGAAGGCCCGCCGACACCAGGAAGGGCAGGCGCCAGCCCCAGTCGACAAACGCCTCCTCGCCGACGATGCGGCGGGTGACCAGGATCACCACCAGGGCGCCGATCAGGCCGAAGGCGGCCGAAGTCTGGATCCAGCCGGTATATTCCCCGCGCCGGTGGTCCGGCGCATGCTCAGCCACATAGATGGCTGCGCCGCCATACTCCCCGCCCAGCGCCAGGCCCTGGAGAATGCGCAGGACGATCAGCAGGGCCGGCCCGATCAGACCTGCCTGCTCGTAGGTGGGCAAAAAGCCGATGGCGAGCGTCGCCCCGCCCATCAAGGTGACGGTGATCAGGAAGGCGGCCTTGCGTCCGACCCGGTCGCCCATCCGTCCGAAGATCAGGGCGCCCAGGGGGCGGAAGGCGAAGCCGGCGCCGAACAGGGCCAGGGCCGCCACCAGGCCTGCGGTCTCATTGAGCCCGGCGAAGAAGTTTCGCGAGATGACCGTCGCCAGGGTCCCGAAGATGAAGAAGTCGTACCACTCAAACGCGGTGCCGGCGGATGAAGCCACCACCACGGTGCGCATGGATGGCGCCTTGGCGCCCTCATTGGCCTGAGCGTCTGTGGCGTCCTGCGCCATGAGCGTCCCCCCGAACTGCAATTTGCAGCAGGAGTAACACCGGTCGGCGATGGGGCGGAAGGCGCGACCTTGCGGAACCCTCGCCGGGGGAACTCAGCCGCGCCTGCGCCGTTACCGAGGGCTGGATGCTCAACGGCGCGTTCAGCCCCGAAGAACCCCGATATAGTTTTTGGCCTTTCGGGGCTCGCCGAGGGGGAATTTCCCTGATCGATCAGGGGATTTCCTGCGAACCTGCCCCCTGGCCGCACGAATGCGGGGCGGGGCTGTCGCAAAAAGTCGAAAAAGGCTGATTGACACCTTCGGGGGTGGCGACTAGATACGCCGCTCCTCGCCGCCGACGGATTGGTTGGCGGGGCTGGCGGAAGCC
>JAHUZY010000356.1 GCA_019264505.1 Phenylobacterium sp.
AAGGCGGGTGTCAGCCTCCGGCGCGGGCGCCCGTTCTTCCTCGTCGCGACGACCGCCACGGCGGCGGCGGCGGCGGCCCCGACCGCGGGTACGGCCATCGGCGTCGTCTTCACCGGCGGCTTCCTCGCGGGACTCGCCCTCATCGTCGTCATCATCGTCATCAGCGACGACAGCGGAGCGGGTCGGGGCCGGGCGTTCGTCCTCGTCCTCGTCCTCGTCTTCCTCGTCTTCGTCCTCATCCTCGAAGGAATCGTCGAAGCCGTCGTCCTCAAGGGGCTCAAGGCGGGACCTGGCCGAGGGGATCGGGATGGCGTGGTCGGGACGGGTTTCGCTGGCCGTGCGCTCGATCTCGTAATCGGCATGCGGCATGGCGTCGTCCACCACCACGGTGACGAACAGGCCAAAGGTCTCGTGGATGCGGGCCAGATGGGCGCGCTTCTCATTGAGGATGTAGAGCGCCACGGCGCGGGGCGCCTTCAGGGTGGCCTCGCCGCCGCCCTTCAGGGCTTCGATCTCCAGGGCGCGGAGGGTGGCCAGCGCGCTGGACTCGACAGAGCGGACCCGGCCGGTGCCGTTGCAGTGCTCGCAGACATGGGTCGTGCCTTCCAGCACGCCGGTGCGGCGGCGCTGACGGCTGATCTCCATCAGGCCGAAACCGCTGATCTTGCCCATCTGGATGCGGGCGCGGTCGTCCTTCAGGGCGTCCTTGAGCTTCTTCTCGACGGCGCGATTGTTCTTCGACTCATCCATGTCGATGAAGTCGATGACGATCAGGCCCGCGAGGTCGCGCAGGCGCAGCTGCCGGGCGGTCTCCTCGGCGGCCTCCAGGTTGGTCTTGAGCGCCGTCGCCTCGATGTTGCGCTCGCGGGTCGACTTGCCGGAGTTCACATCGACGGCCACCAGGGCCTCGGTCTGGTTGATCACCAGATAGCCGCCAGACCGGAGGGGCACGACGGGGCTGTAGATCTGCGAGAGGTGGTCCTCAACCTTGTACTTGACGAACAGGGGCTCGGGATCGCGGTACAGCTGCACCTTCTTGGCCTGGGACGGCATCAGCATGCGCATGAAGTCGCGTGCTTCCTTGAAGCCGGCCTCGCCCTCGACGAACACGCCGTCGATGTCCTTGTCATAGAGGTCGCGGATCGCCCGCTTCACCAGGTCCTCTTCCTCATAGATGAGGGCCGGGGCGATGGAGTGCAGGGTGTTCTCGCGAATATTCTCCCACAGGCGCAGGAGGTATTCGTAGTCACGCTTGATCTCGGCCTTGGTGCGCTTGGCGCCGGCGGTGCGGACGATCAGGCCCATGCCCTGCGGCACGTCCAGGCCCTGGACGACGCTCTTGAGGCGCTTGCGGTCAGTGGCCGTGGTGATCTTGCGGCTGATGCCGCCGCCCCGGGCGGTGTTGGGCATCAGGACGCCATAGCGGCCGGCCAGGGAGAGATAGGTGGTCAGCGCCGCGCCCTTGTTGCCGCGCTCTTCCTTGACGACCTGGACCAGCATGATCTGCCGGCGGCGGATCACTTCCTGGATCTTGTACTTGCGCATGAGGCGCCGGCGACGGCGGGCGACCTCTTCCTCCATCACGTCGTCTTCGTCGACGGTGGCTTCGGCGTCTTCGTCATCAGGGTCGGCGCTGCGGGCGGCGGGCTCGAAGGAGTCATCCTCCTCAGCCTCTTCACGCATCAGCGCCTCCCGGTCAGCGACCGGGATCTGATAATAGTCCGGATGAATTTCATTGAAGGCGAGGAACCCGTGACGGTTGCCGCCGTACTCAATAAAGGCCGCCTGGAGACTGGGCTCCACACGGGTCACCTTGGCGAGGTAGATATTCCCTCTGAGCTGTTTCCGGTTCTTGCTTTCGAAATCAAAATCTTCAACGCGCGTTCCGTCGATGAGAACCACACGCGTCTCTTCGGCGTGGGCCGCATCGATAAGCATCTTCTTCGACATTTAGTGAGTCTCCACGGCGCGCCGCGAAACTTGCGTTCGGGCGCTGCCGGCTAATCATGAGGGCGCGTGCAGGGTCTCTGTTCACAGCAACGGAGGCGGCCGCGAGGCCGGCCAGACGCCGGAATGGGGCTCGTGCGACGCTGCCCATGGGTGTGTCCTAGTCACGCCTGCAAGGCGGGGATCGGTGGAGCGTCGTCGCCGAACTTCGGTCGGGCCGACGCAGGTGTTCGCGCGGAATGGCGGGCATGTGAGTCAGGCCCCTCCTTGCGCGGGGCGACTTTGCAACACCGAAGGAAAAAAGGAAAGCCGTCCTCGTGGCGCAGGGGCGCTTAACCCTTTTTCCACGGGGATGGGCTTTAAGGGAGGTTCAACGTCGCAGAAACGTTTGGTGGGTGTGTAAGCGTATGCTCGCAAGGCTGGGCAGGGTCTTCCGGAAGGCGCGGCTGCTGTGCGCCGGTGTCGCCGTGGCGACCCTGGGCGGCCTGGCGGTTGTCGCTGTGTCCCACGCTGCGGCCCCCGGGGCCGGCGTGCTGGGCGTGCGCCTGGGCGGCGACGGCGCCGAAACCCGACTTGTCATCGACCTGGATAGCGGGGCCACCGGCAAGGTGAGCCAGGATGGCGGCGGCGGCCGGGTTGTCGTTTCCCTGCCGGGCGTTGACGCCCGGGCGAGCCTGCAGGGCTCGGGACGCGGCCTCGTCAAGGCCTGGATGATCGACAATTCGCAGGGGTCGGCCCGGCTGCAGGTCGACCTGACCAGCGCCGGCGTGATCAAGCGCCGCTTTCTGCTGCCCCCCGCGGACGGGGTCAGCCACTATCGCTATGTCATCGATATCGCCGCGGCGAATCCGCCCAGCGCCACCTTCATTTCCCGCCCGGCGCGGCGGACGACGACGGCCGCCGCCGCCAAGCCGCTGCCGCTGAAGAAGGTGGTGGTGATCGACGCCGGCCACGGCGGTCGAGATTCGGGCGCCCGTGGCGCGCGCGGTTTCGAGAAAGCCGTCAATCTTGCTGCAGCCCTGGCTTTGCAGGATCGGCTGGAGCGGGGCGGCAAGTACAAGGTCGTCATGACCCGCAGCACCGATGTCTATGTGCCCCTGGAGACCCGGGTGCAGATCGCGCGGCGCGCTGGCGCAGATCTGTTCATTTCGTTGCACGCTGACGCGGGCGCCGACGCCACCACCCGCGGCACGTCGGTCTACACCCTGTCGGAGCAGGCCTCGGGCCGGGCGGCCAAGTTCGTGTCCAAGGACGACTGGTTCATGAACACCAGCCTCAGCGGCGGAGATCAGGGCGTTCGTGACATTCTGTTCGATCTGACCCAGCGGGCGACCAAGAACCGTTCAGCGACCTTCGCCGAACTGGTGTTGGCGCGCGCCGACCCGCACATGCCCCTGCTGCGTCGCAGTCATCGGGACGCAGGCTTCGTGGTTCTGCTGGCGCCCGACGTCCCGGCCATCCTGTTGGAGATGGGCTTCATGACCAATGTGCATGATGAGGCCAATCTGCTGGACGGCGCCCGGCGGACCCGCTTCATGAACGCGATTGGCGACGCCATCGACGACTATTTCGCACAGCAGGGCCAGCTCGCGGCCCGCTGAAGCAAGACCTCAACGTAGCTCAGCGTCGCGGCCGTTGGCGCCCGCGCTGTTGCGCGTTAGATGACGGTCTGACAGGCGAGGGCGCCTGCGGAGGTCAGCACAGTTGCATCCCCCAGAGAGATGGGTCGCGATCGCCGGCGTTGCGGTTCTGAGCCTGATCGCCGTGGCGGGCTTCGCCGTGGCGATCTACGCCGCCTGGCTGTTCCATGACATGCCCGACGCCGGGGATCTGGTGGACTACCGGCCGCCCACCTCAACGCGCGCCTATGCCTGGGACGGCACTCTGATCGGCGAGTTCTCCCGGGAACGTCGAATCTATGTGCCCTACGACCAGATGCCGCCGCACATGGTGCAGGCCTTCATGGCCGCGGAGGATCGCAACTTCTTCCAGCATGGCGGCGTCGACGCCATGGGCCTGACCCGGGCGATGATGAAGAACGTGCTCAACGCCGTTCAGGGCCGCCGCCTCGAGGGCGGCTCGACCATCACCCAGCAGGTGGCCAAGAACGTCCTGCTGACCAGCGACGCCACCATCGGCCGCAAGTTCAAGGAAGCTGTGCTCGCCCAACGTCTGGAAAAGACGCTCAGCAAGGAACAGATCCTCGAGCTCTATCTGAACGAGATCTGGCTCGGCTACCGCTCCTACGGCGTGGGGGCGGCGGCCTACAACTATTTCGGCAAGTCGATCACAGACCTGACCGTGGCCGAGGCCGCCTATCTGGCGGCCCTGCCCAAGGGGCCGCAGAACTACCATCCCCAGCGTCGCAAGGCCGCCGCCATCGCGCGCCGCAACTGGGTGATTGGCGAGATGGCCGACCTGGAATGGATCACCGAAGCCCAGGCCGCCGAGGCGAAGGCGCAGGACCTGGTGGTCCAGGCCGCCCCGACGCGGGCCAAGTACCGGGATGCCGACTATTTCGTCGAGGAGGTCCGCCGCCGCGGTCTCGAGACCCTGGGGCCGCGCCTCAACGAGGGCGGCTACTACATGCGCACCACCCTCGATCCGGCCCTGCAGACGGCCGCCCGGGTGGCGCTGATGGACGGGCTGGAGGCCTATGACCGCCGGCATGGCTGGCGGGGGGCCTGGGGCAAGGTCGAACTGGACGACGGTTGGCAGGCGGTCGCCCGCAAGGCCGCCGCGCCGGCCGAGCGCCGCCGCTGGCGTGCCGCCGCCGTCACCCGCGTGGCTGGCGGCGATATCCAGGTTGAAGTCGCCGAAAGCGGGGCCGCCGGTCCCTTGGTCAGTCAGGACGTGGCCTGGGCCAGGGCCGGCAAGGGTCTCGCCGTGGGCGATCTGGTCTTTGTTGAGCCGACCGAGGGGGAGGGCGGACCGTTCCGGCTGCGCCAGGTTCCTCAGGTGAACGGCGCGCTTGTGGCCATCGAACCCCATTCTGGCCGGGTGCTGGCCATGGTTGGGGGCTATTCCTTTTCCCTGTCGAACTTCAACCGGGCCACCCAGGCCATGCGCCAGCCGGGCTCGGCTTTCAAGCCGATCGTCTACGCCGCCGCCCTTGAGGACGACTACACCCCGGCCAGCGTGGTCATGGATTCGATGATCACCCTGCAAGGCCGGCAGGGCGAGACCTGGACGCCGGAGAACTACAATCGCCAGTACTATGGCGCCCTGACCCTACGTCGCGGGCTTGAGCTGTCGCGCAACGCCATGACCGTCCGCCTGGCCCAGGGTGTGGGCATGCGCAAAATCAGCGACCTGGCGGTGCGGATGGGGGTTGTCGACAAGATGGACCCGGTCCTGGCCATGTCCCTGGGCGCCGGCGAAACCACCCCGTTCCGGCTGACCGCGGCCTATGCCGCCTTCGTGAACGGCGGCCGCAGGATTGAGCCGCATCTGATTGAACTGGTGCAGGACCGCGAGGGTAAGGTGATCTACCGCGCCGACCGGCGCGACTGTCCGCGCTGCGCCGCGGGGTTCAACGGCGATGAAAGCCCTCGGGTGCCCCTGGCCGGCGAGCAGGTGATGGACCCGATCACCGCCTATCAGATCACCTCCATGCTGCAGGGCGTCGTCCAGCGCGGCACGGCGACCTCGGTCTCGGTGCTGGGACGCCCGGTGGGCGGCAAGACCGGCACGACCAACGAATATCGCAGCGCCTGGTTCGTGGGCTTTACGCCGCAGATCGTGGCCGGCGTGTTCATCGGCTTCGACGACAACCGGCCCCTGGGCTTTGGCGAGACCGGAACGACGGCGGCGACGCCGATCTTCACCGCCTTCATGCAGGAGGCCGTCAAGGGCGTCCCGGAGACCGACTTCCAGGCACCGGAGAACGCCAAGTACGCCACCGTCCGCGGCATTCGCGAGGCCTTCCGCCCGGGGACCGAGCCCCGGGCCCCGACCCAGAGCGTGACGCCTGGGTCGAGCGGGCCCATGCCCTACAACAAGGTCTGGCCCGATGGGCGGGTGAGCGGGGCTGGCAACGCCGGCGAGGCCGCGGCTCCGGCCGATGAGATGAGCGGATTGTATTAGCCCCTCGGCCGCGTTATCCCCGCGGCCCCCTGATGCCCCCGCAGCCTTGCGTCGCGAGGGTTCACCGATTGCCAGGAGCGATCCATGAGAGCGGATGTCGAGGCCATGGCGGCCGACATCGAGCAGTCCATCGGACTGCTCAGGAGGCGTCTTTGACTGGGAACCAGCCCTTCGTCATCTCGATGAGCTGAACGCCCGGGTCGAGGATCCGACCCTGTGGGACAATGCGGCCGAGGCCCAGGCCCTGATGCGCGAACGCCAGCGGCTTGCGGGCCAGGTGGACGCGGTCCGCAGCCTGGAGCGCGGGCTCGAGGACGCCCTGGCCCTGGCCGAAATGGCCGACGAGGAGGGTGACGAAGCCAGCCTCGACGAGGCCCGCGACGAGCTGAAGGCGATCAAGGAACGGTCCGCCCGCGCCGAGCTGGAGGCTCTGCTGTCTGGCGAGGCTGACGGCAATGACGCCTATGTGGAAATCAATTCCGGGGCCGGCGGGACGGAGTCCAACGACTGGGCCGGCATGCTGCTGCGCATGTACAGCCGCTGGGCCCAGCAGCACGGCATGAGCGTCGAGCTGATCGAAGAGACGTCGGGCGAGCAGGCCGGGATCAAGTCGGCGACCCTGCAGGTCAAGGGCGCCAACGCCTATGGCTGGCTGAAGACCGAGGCCGGTGTCCACCGGCTGGTGCGGATTTCACCCTTCGACTCCAACGCCAAGCGCCATACCAGCTTCGCCTCGGTCTGGGTGTTCCCGGTGGTCGACGACACCATCGAGATCGAGATCAATCCGGCCGACGTGCGGACCGACACCTACCGGGCCTCGGGCGCCGGCGGTCAGCACATCAACAAGACCGATTCCGCGGTGCGCCTGACGCACATTCCCACCGGCGTGGTGGTGGCCTGCCAGGCTGGCCGCTCACAGCACGCCAACCGGGAAGAGGCCTGGAAGATGCTGCGGGCGAGGCTCTATGAGCGCGAGCTTCAACGCCGTGAGGCTGAGCAGCAGGCTCTAGAAGACCAGAAGACCGATATCGGCTGGGGACACCAGATCCGCTCCTACGTCCTGCAGCCCTATCAGATGGTCAAGGACCTGCGCACCGACGTAGAGACTTCGGACACCGATGGGGTTCTGGATGGCGATCTGGACGCCTTTATGGGCGCATCCCTGGCCCAGCGCGTCGGGATCACCCGCGAAGACTGAGCCGGCCAGGCCGCGTCCGTCTTAAAAGACGGGCTTGGCCTGGGGGGCGCCGCTGGCGGCGGCAGGCGCTGTCGCCGGCGCTTCGAGGGCCGGTGGCACGGGCTTGGCCGGCGCCTCGGCCGGCGGGGCCGGGGGACGTTGGAATTTCAGGCTGCGGCCCTGGAAGAAGGCGCCCGTCTCCATGGCCAATTGCTCATGGGTGATGTCGCCGTCGATATAGCAGGTGCCATAGAGGCGGACCTGTTTTGCGGTGATCGCACCGATCACCCGGCCGCGGGCCTCCACGGCCTCGGCGAAGATCGAGCCTTCCACATGACCAGTGTCGCCGATGGTCAGCTTGCCGATGCGCACGTCGCCGCGAACGATGCCATCGATGTGCAGTTCGCCTTCACCGCTGATCCCGCCCTCGACGGTCAGGTTCTCGGCGATGAGCGAGGCCACCGTCGGCGCCTTACGGACCGTGGGACCTTCCGACAGGATCTGGGGCGGGCCGTCGAGACGCGCCGGGGTCTTGGAACTGTCCGACTTAGTCGGCTGCTTGCTGAACATACTCGCCCGCCTTCACAAAACGGCTGGGGTTCTGGGCGCGGCCATTGACCCAGACTTCATAATGGAGATGCACGCCGGTGGAGCGTCCGGTGGAGCCCATGCCGCCGACCCGCTGGCCGACCGCGACCCGCTGACCGGGCTTGACGGCGATCGCCTGCATGTGGGCGTAGCGCGTCTTGAAGCCCTGGCCGTGGTCGATCTCGACCGTGTTGCCGTAGCCAGAGCGAACGCCGGCGAACGAGACGACGCCCGGCCCTGTGGCCAGGATGGGGGTCATGAACCCGCCGCCGAAGTCGAGGCCGGAATGGAAGGCGGGGCGCTTGGTGAAAGGATCGAAGCGGACGCCGAAGCCGCTGGTCTGCCGGCCGCCCGGCGTCGGCTTGGCCAGCGGCAGTTTCTCGGCGGCGGAGCCGAGGGCGCGGGCTTCGGAGAGGTTGGTGGCGGCGTGTTGGATACGGGAGGCGAAGTCCTCGTCCACGTCCAGCACCGCGGCGAGCGCCTTGGGGTCGCGGGCCTCGATCAGCGGGCCGCCCAGGGCTCCGGACTTGGGCGCATAGCCATTGGGGCTAAGCCCTGCGAGGCGGAAGGCCATCCGAAGGCGCTCGGCCCGACCCTTGGCGAAGGTGTCGGCCGAATCCAACAGGCGTTCCTGGCTGGCTCGGACCAGTTCGACCCTTCGGACCGGGTCTGTGGTTTCCGGGGTCGTGGCGGCGCGCTGGATTTCCGGGGCCAGAGCGTCGGCGGCGCCGGGCGTGTCCTTATAGTCGCTGAGCAGCATGGCCAGAGCGGCGTGACGGCGCTCCACCGACAGGGCCAGATCATCGATCGACCCGTTGGTGGCGTTCAGTTGCGCCACGGCGCTGTTGAGCCGGGCCTGGCGGTCGGCGATCCAGCGTTCGTACTTGGCCTCGGTGCGGGCGATCTCCTGATCGCTCGCCGACATCTGCATGGCGCTGACCATCATGGCCGCGGTGCAGACACCCATCCACAGGGCCGCGGCGGCGACGGCGCTGGCGCCGAGAATCTGCTTGGGGGTTGTCAGGACGTAGGCGCGCATCTCGCCGCCGGAGCGGACGTACAGATGGCGCTCGGGGAAGAGCTCTTCGAGCGAACGGCGGAGGCGCGTTATGCGTTTCATGCTCATCGCTACAGTTACCAGGAGCAGCGACGACGATATGCAATGAGATGAATGGCGCGCGCAAGGGCATTCGCGCCGCGAGGGAGCAAAAGCTCAGCTTCGCTCACAATCACAGCATCTCGTTAAACGAGACTGAATTGACTCGCCACACGGATCGGGAGGGCGAGCCAGAGGCCGAATGACATTCCCTAGGGAAGCGACAATTCTACAACACAGTCCGCCCCAGGAAGGTTCCCGGGGCGGCGAAAAAGAGGCGTTATCAGGCGTTCAGGGCCTGGGCGGCTTTGAGCACGGCGGCCGCATGACCGGGAACCTTCACCTTGCGCCAGACCCCAGCGATCTTGCCTTCGCCATCCAGCAGGAAGGTGGAGCGGTCGATGCCCATGTACTTGCGCCCATACATGCTCTTCTCCACCCAGGCGCCATAGGCCTCGACCACGGCCCCGCTGGGGTCGGAGCCCAGCTGGACCTTCAGGTCGTGCTTGGCGGCGAACTTGCCGTGCGAGGCCACCGAGTCCTTCGACACGCCGAGCACGGTCGCCCCGGCGGCGGCGAAGGCGTCGATCTGCTCGGAGAAGTCGATCGCCTCCTTGGTGCAGCCGGACGTATCGTCCTTAGGGTAGAAATAGAGCACCAGGGTCTGGCCTGCGAAATCGGCCAGACGAATGGGGCCTGCCGGCCCCTCAAGTTCGAAGGCGGGCGCCGGGGCGCCGATGTCCAGCTCAGCCATGGGCTGTCGTCTCCATATTGGGCCGCGCGTTCAGACGGGCCGCACCAGCACGATCTTCTTCTTGCCCGCCGCCAGCTTTACGACGCCGTCCACGAGATCGGATGCATCGAGGGTGCGGTTGGCGTCGGTCTCGGCCTTGTCGTTCACCCTTAGTCCTCCGCCTTGGGCGAGGCGGCGGGCTTCTCCCCGGGACGCGGCCAGTCCCGCATCCGCCGCCAGGGCGGCGAGAACGACACCGGCCTCAAGATCCGCCTTCGGGATCTCGAAGGTCGGCAGGTCCTCAGAGACCTGGCCCTGTTCGAAGGCGGCTATAGCGGCCGCTTCCGCCGCCTTCGCGGCCTCTTCCCCATGCAGCAGGGTGGTGGCGGCGTTGGCCAGGACCTTCTTGGCTTCATTGATCTGCGCGCCTTCGAGGGCTTCGAGCCGTGCGATCTCTTCCAGGGTCAGATCGGTGAACAGCCGCATGAAGCGCCCGACATCGGCGTCCTCGGTGTTCCGCCAGAACTGCCAGTAGTCGTAGGGGCTGCGCATGTCGGCGTTCAGCCACACGGCCCCGCCCACGCTCTTGCCCATCTTCTGGCCAGAGGCGGTGGAGAGCAGGGGCGTGGTCAGGCCGAAGGCGGGCTTCTGATCGACCCGGCGGATCAGCTCGACCCCGTTGACGATATTCCCCCACTGGTCGGACCCGCCCATCTGCAGGACGCAGCCGTAGCGGCGCTCAAGCTCCAGGAAGTCCACCGACTGCATCAGCATGTAGTTGAACTCGAGGAAGGTCATCGGCTGTTCGCGGTCCAGCCGGTTCTTGACGCTGTCGAAGCTCAGCATGCGGTTGATGGTGAAATGGACGCCGTAGTCCCGCAGGAACTGGACGTAGCCGAATCGGTCCAGCCACTCGGCGTTGTTCACCATCACCGCGTCGGTGGGCCCATCGCCGAATGTCAGAAACCGGCGAAAGACGGCCTGGATGCTGTCGATATTGGCCTGGATCTGGGCGTCGGTTAGCAGCGGGCGCTGGCTGTCCTTGTCGGTGGGGTCGCCCACCTTGGTCGTCCCGCCGCCCATCAGCACCACCGGCTTGTGGCCGGCCTGCTGCAGGCGACGCAACATCATGATCTGGATCATGTGGCCCACATGCAGACTGGACGCCGTGGCGTCGAAGCCGATGTAGGCCACGATCGGCCCGGCCTGGCAGGCGGCGTCCAGCTCCGCCGGATGGGTGATCTGGTGGATGTAGCCGCGCGTCTGCATGAGACGCAGGAATTCGGATTTGAACGCAGGATCGCTGGTCATGGAGCCGGACTTCGAATGGGAAGGTCCGGGCTCTAGCATGCTGGGATCGGATAGTTCGAGAGTCATCTGGGGTCTCCGGTGAGCTCGGCCGGAAACGCCAGGGTTCGAAGGGTTCGAAGGGCGCGCCGACCAGGATGGTGGGCGCAAGAGATCGATCCGCGCCGCTTAGGGGGCGGGGTAATAGAGGCCGGTGCAGCTGCGGGCGTCGATCATGGCGGCTAGCTAGCGGGCCTAAGCCATGGCAGTCAAGGCGGATGCGCGTATTGGGATTCATGACCGGCACCTCCCTCGATGCTGTCGACATGGCGGTGCTGGAGACCGACGGCGAGACCATCGAGGCCTTCGGCCCGGCCGGGGAGCGCAAGCTCAGCGAGCCGGTGCGGAAGCTGGTTCTGGCCGCGACCGAGGCCGCTCGTGGCTGGGCGCGGAACTCACCCGAGCCGGCGGTGTTCGCCGAGGCCGCCGCCGCCATCGCCCGCGAGCATTTCGAGGCGGCCGAAGCCTTCCTGGCCGAGAACGATCTCGCCTGGTCCGATATCGATCTGATCGGCATGCACGGCCAGACCGTGCTGCATGAGCGGCCCCGAGACGGCCAGGTGGGCCGCACCGTTCAGCTGGGCGACGCCGCCTGGCTCGCCGATCAGACCGGCGTGCCGGTCGCCTTTGACTTCCGTTCGGCCGATGTGGCCGCCGGCGGGGAGGGGGCTCCTCTGGCGCCGATCTACCATCTGGCCCGGGCGCGCGCCTCGGACATGAGCCCGCCGCTGGCGGTGCTGAATGTCGGCGGTGTGGCCAATGTCACCCTCTGGCCCGGGGTTGGCGAACTGGTGGCCTTCGACACTGGGCCGGGCAACGGGATGATCGACCTGCTGGTGCAGGCCCGCGGGGCCGGCCGCTTTGACGACAAGGGCAACTATGCCAGCGTCGGTCTGGTGGATGAGGGCCTGCTGCGAGCGCTTTTGGCCCACCCGTATTTCGATGCGGCGCCACCGAAGTCCCTCGACCGCTATGACTTCTCCCTGGAGCCCCTGGAGGAGCTGAAGCTGGAGGACGCGGCCGCCACCCTGGTGGCCTTTACGGCTGAGGCCGTGAAGCTCGGCTTCCAGAAGCTGGAGACCAGCCCTGAGACCGTGATCGTCTGCGGCGGCGGGCGCCACAACCCTGAGATCATGAAGGCCCTGCGCGAGCGGCTGAAGGCCAAGGTGTTGACCGCTGAGGATGTGGACTGGCGCGGCGACTCCATTGAGGCCGAGGCCTTCGCCTATCTGGCGGCCCGCACGGCGCGGGACCTGCCGATCTCATTTCCCAAGACCACTGGGGCGCCGAGCCCCATGAAGGGCGGCCGAATCGTCCGGCCCGCCGTTCCCCTCCAGGAGCGCTGAGATGAGCCGGATCTTCACCAAGGCCGCCCTGATGGGCGCCGCTATGACCGCCATGAGCTGGGCCGGCCCGGTCCTGGCGCAGGACAGTCCGCACAAGGCCTCCGTGTTCGCCGCCGCCGAGGCTCTGCAGCCGAAGGTGGTCGCCTGGCGTCGCGACATTCACCAGCATCCGGAGCTGGGCAACCGGGAGTTCCGCACGGCGGCCCTGGTGGCCGATCACCTCCGCGCCCTCGGATATGAGGTGAAGACCGGCGTCGCCCATACCGGCGTGGTCGCCACCCTGAAGGGCGGCAAGCCCGGCGGCGTGGTCGCCCTGCGGGCCGACATGGACGCCCTGCCGGTGGAAGAGAAGACCGGCCTGCCTTTCGCCTCGAGGGTGGTGGGGGAATACAACGGCCAGCCGACGCCGGTCATGCACGCCTGCGGACACGACGCCCATGTGGCCATCCTGATGGGCGCCGCCGAGGTGCTGGCCGGCATGAAGGCCGAGATCGCCGGAACCGTGGTGCTGATCTTCCAGCCGGCCGAAGAGGGTCCGCCGCCCGGCGAAGATGGCGGCGCGGCGATGATGGTGGCGCAAGGCGTCCTGGCCAATCCCCGCCCCGGCGCCATCTTTGGCCTGCATGTCAGCCCTGGCGAGGTGGGCGCCATCGCCTATCGCAGCGGACCGATGATGGCGGCCGCCGATTCCTACGAGATCCGCATCAAGGGCAAGCAGACCCACGGCGCCCGGCCCTGGGACGGGATCGACCTGGCTTCGCTTAGCGCCGAGATCGTGCAGGCCTTCAATCAGATCGCCTCGCGCCGGCTCGATGTGGCTCGCTCGCCGACCGTGATCACCGTGGCGGTCATTCAGAGCGGCGTGCGTCACAACATCATTCCCGAGGACATGATGATGGGCGGGACCCTCCGCACCTTCGATCCGGAGATGCGCACCGCCACCATCGCCCAGATGCAGGCCGCGGTGGACAGCATCGTGGCGCGCTATGGGGCGGAGGGAAAACTGACCATGGGCGGCGCCACGCCGGTGGTCAGCAATGATGTCGATCTGGCGAGGCTGATGGCGCCGACCCTGGCGGCGGCCGCGTCCGGTCCGGTGGATCCCGATACCGGCAAGATCACCGGGGCGGAGGATTTCGCGGAGTTCCAGGCCGTGGTGCCGGGGCTGTTCTATCGCCTTGGGGTCGGTTTCCCGCCGGGGACCAACCACTCGCCCTTCTTCACCATCGACGAGGCGGCGCTGCAGGTGGGCGTGCGCGCTCAGGTCCTGACGGCCCTGGACTATCTGGATAAGACGGCGGGCGCCCCGGCCGATTGAGGCGCGAGGAGGCCTTTAGGCCTCAGACGCGGCCATGCGCTTGTCGAGATAGGCGCCGACCCGGGTCTCCACCTCGACCAGCCGTTCGGTCCAGAAGTGGTTGGCCTGGTCGACCAGGTCATAGTCGATGACGATGCCCTTCTGGGTCCGCAGCTTGGAAACGACGCGCTCCACCTCCACCGGCGGGGTGACCGTGTCGGCCGAGCCCTGCAGGATCAGGCCCGAGGCCGGGCAGGGGGCCAGGAAGCTGAAGTCGTACATGTTGGTGGGCGGCGAAACCGAGATAAAGCCGTCGGTCTCCGGCCGGCGCATCAGAAGCTGCATGCCGACCCAGGCGCCGAAATCATAACCGGCGACCCAGCATTGCGAGGCCGCAGGGTTGGTGGATTGCAGCCAATCCAGCGCCGTGGCGGCGTCAGCCAGCTCACCGATGCCGGAATCAAACTCGCCCTGGCTGCGGCCCACGCCGCGGAAGTTGAATCGCAGGACCGAAAAGCCCCGCTTCATGAACAGGTGATAGAGCTGGACGGCCACCGGATTGTTCATCTGGCCGCCGGCCTTGGGGTGGGGGTGAAGGATCAGCGCCACAGGCGCATTCTCCGTCTTGCCCTGGGCGTACCGCCCCTCGATCCGCCCGGCTGCGCCCGTCAGAACCACCTCTGGCATGCCATCCTCTCGTGCCGCCGAATACTTGACTACAGGGCTTGGTCTTCCTAGATCGCATCCATGCGTTCAGTCGGAAAATTGAGCCCTGCGAAGCCGCGGCTTGTAGCACAGGCTCGATCTGATGCGCGGGAAAACTGCAAGGCGGACCTGACCCCATGCGCTTGAGCACCAAGGGACGATACGCGGTCATGGCCATGGCGGACCTGGCCCGCCGTGAGGGCGACAAGGCTGTCGCCCTGGCCGAAATCGCCCAACGGCAGGAGATTTCACTCTCCTATCTTGAGCAGCTGTTCGCCCGCCTGCGTCGGCAGGGCCTGGTGGTCAGCGCCCGCGGTCCCGGCGGCGGCTATCGGCTCGCCCGACTGGCCAGCGAAACCAACATCGCCGAGATCGTCCTGGCGGTGGATGAGCCCCTGCGGGCCACCCGCTGCACCAAGGACGCCCGCAAGGGCTGCATGCTCAGCGGCGAAAAGTGCCTGACCCACGACCTCTGGGAGGAGATGGGCCGGCAGATCCACGCCTATCTCGAATCGGTCTCCCTGGCCGATGTGGTCCAGGGACGTCTGGCCGACCGGGAAACGGTGGCGGCATGACGTCGGTCTATCTCGATCACAACGCCACGGCGCCGATCCGGCCCGAGGCCCTGGCGGCTGTGACCGCGGCCCTGGCGGCGGGCGGCAATCCGTCGTCGGTCCACGCCGCAGGCCGCGCCGCCCGCGCTCGGGTGGAGCAGGCGCGAAGCCAGGTGGCGACCCTGATCGGCGCGCCGGCCTCGACCGTGGTCTTCACCTCCGGCGGCACCGAGGCCAATGCGCTGGCCATAGACAGCGCCGTGGCCGGCGGCTGCCAGCGGCTGTTGATCAGCGCTATCGAACATGACGCCGTCCTGGAGACCGCCAAGGCCTCCGGCGCAGCGGTGGAGCTTTTGCCCGTGACGGCGGACGGCCGCCTTGACCTGGACATCCTGGCCGCGCGCCTGGCGGCCTGGGATGCGGCTGACGGCCGACCGTTCATCGCCCTGATGCTGGCCAACAATGAAACCGGCGTGATCCAGCCGGTGGCGGAAGCCGCCGTCCTGGTGCGCGAGGCGGGTGGCTGGCTGCATGTGGACGCCGTCCAGGCCGCCGGCCGGATCGCTATCGACAGCCGCGCCCTGGGCGCCGATACCCTGGCCATCTCCAGCCACAAGCTGGGGGGACCGGGCGGGG
>JAHUZY010000394.1 GCA_019264505.1 Phenylobacterium sp.
GCTCGGAATCAGCCTGACGGCTCGGGGTAATCATGGGGGCCAGCCTATTCCGATGGCCGGGGTGCCGGCCCATGCGGCCGAGGCCTACCTCGCCAAGCTGATCCGGGCGGGCTTCAAGGTCGCCGTCTGCGACCAGATGGAGGACCCGGCCGAGGCGAAAAAGCGGGGTTCGAAATCCATCGTCCGGCGGGAGATCGTGCGGGTGGTGACGCCGGGCACGCTCACCGAGGATGGTTTGCTCGACGCCCGCGGCGCCAATCGCCTGGCCGCCGTGGCGGTCCGCGCCGGCCAGGCGGCCATCGCCTCGGTGGAACTGTCCACCGGCGAGGTGGAATGCCTGGCCCTCGACGCCGCCGGTCTCGCCTCGGCGCTGGCGGCGCTCTCGCCCTCGGAAATCCTGGTCCCCGACCGCCTGTTCGCCGACCCCGCCGCGGCCGAGGCCCTGCGCAGCGTCGGGGGCTTTGTTCAGCCCATGCCCCAGGCGCTGGCCGAACCCTCAGCCTCGGAGGCGCGGCTCAAGCGGCTCTACGGGGTCGAGACCCTGGACGGCTTCGGGGCGCTCAGCGGGGCGGAGATCTCGGCGCTGGGCATCATCGCCGCCCATCTGGAGACCACCCAGGCCGGCCGCCTGCCGGCCCTGTCGGCGCCGAGGCGGATCGGCGAGAGCGAGGTCATGGCCATCGACCCGGCTACCCGGGCGAGCCTGGAGATCGAACGCAGCCTGTCCGGCGGCCGCGAGGGCAGCCTGCTGGGCGCCATCGACCGCACCGTGACCGCGCCCGGCGCTCGCCTGCTGGCCACCCGGTTGGCGAGGCCCCTGGTGGAGCCTGCGGCCATCGACGGGCGGCTGGATGCGGTGGCCTTCTTCTGCGCGCGTCGCACCCTGCGCCAGGACCTGCGCGCTCAGCTGAAATCCATGGGCGACATGGCCCGGGCCCTGTCACGGCTGGCGCTCGGTCGCGGCGGGCCAAGGGACCTGGGCTGTCTGCGGGATGGCCTGGCCGCCGGCGAGGCGATCACCCGCCTGTTCGCCGCCCCTGAGCCCCTCGACCCCGCCCCGCCGGCCGAGACAGCCCAGGCGCTGGAAGCCCTCGACCTCGCCCGCCAGCCTGCCCTGTCGGACCTGCGCGACCTGCTGGCGTCAGGTCTTGGCGATGACCTGCCCGCCCAGGCCCGGGACGGCGGCTTTGTGGCGCCGGGCGTCCGGCCCGAGCTCGATCAGGCCCGGGCGCTTCGCGATGACAGCCGCAAGGTGATCGCGGGCCTTGAGGCGCAGCTGGCGGGCGAGAGCGGCGTCGCCCTGAAGATCCGCCATAACGCCGTCCTCGGCTATTTCGTCGAGGCCAGCGCCAAGGCCGCCGAACCGCTGATGCGCGCGCCCTTGAACGCCACCTTCATCCATCGCCAGACGCTGGCCAACCAGGTCCGCTTCACCACCGTCGAGCTGGCCGAGCTGGACGCGAAGATCGCCCAGGCCGCCGAGCGGGCGCTCGCCATGGAGGTCGCAGCCTTCGAGGCCTGGCGCGAAGCCGCCTGTCACGTCTCCCACGCCATCCAGGCCGCCGCCTTCGCCGCCGCCAGTCTGGACGTGGCCTCGGGCCTCGCCGAGTGGGCTGACGAGGCCGGCGCCACCCGGCCCGTCGTGGACCGCTCCAGCGTGTTCGAGGCTGTCGCCGCCCGCCATCCGGTGGTCGAGGCCGCCGTGCGCCGCACGGGCGAACCCTTCACCCCCAATGACTGCCGTCTGGACGGCGCCGGCGCAGGCGCCGCAAGGCTCTCCATCGTCACCGGGCCGAACATGGCCGGTAAGTCGACCTTCCTGCGCCAGAATGCCCTGCTCTGCGTGCTCGCCCAGGCCGGCTCCTTCGTGCCCGCCCAGGCCCTGCGGCTGGGCGTGGTGGACCGCCTGTTCAGCCGGGTCGGCGCGGGCGATGACCTGGCACGGGGCCGCTCGACCTTCATGGCCGAGATGGTGGAGACCGCGGCCATCCTCACCCAGGCGACGCCGCGCTCCTTCGTGATCCTGGACGAGATCGGCCGGGGCACGGCCACCTATGACGGCCTGGCCATCGCCTGGGCCTGCGCCGAGGCCCTGCACGAGACCAATCGCTGCCGCGCCCTGTTCGCCACCCACTATCACGAGCTGGCCGTGCTCGAGGACCGGCTGCCCCATGTGGCCAACCTCTCCATGCGGGCCAAGGAGTGGAAGGGCGACCTGATCTTCCTGCACGAGGCCGGCCCCGGTCCGGCCGATCGCTCCTATGGGGTCCAGGTGGCCAAGCTGGCCGGGGTGCCGCCCGCCGTGGTGGCCCGCGCCCGCCAGGTGCTCGACCGGCTGGAGCGCGAAGCCGGCGCGCCGGCCCATTTGGAGGACCTGCCGCTGTTCGCCGCGGTGGCCGAGCCGGAAAGCCACGGGCCGAGCGCGGTGGAAGAAACGCTGCGCGCCCTGGACCTCGACGGCATGAGCCCCCGGGAGGCCATGGACGCCCTTTACCGGCTGAAGGGGCAGCTATCCTAGGCTGTCGCCCCACCGTCACCCTGGCCGGTTAGGACACCGCGAACAGGCAGGAGCCCCCCGATGACCGTCCGCACCTTGATGATCGATGTGGACGGCGTGGTGATCCGCCATCCGGAAGGCCTGCGCTGGGACCATGACATCAAGGTCGACCTGGGCGTCGATCCGACCAGGTTTCAGAGCGCCTTCTTCGCCGTCCATTGGCCTGAGGTCATCATCGGCCGCGCCGGCCTGCACGAGCGGCTGGCGCTGGCCCTGCCCGACTTCGCGCCCCACCTGACGCCAGAGGCCCTGACCGACTACTGGTTCTCCAAGGACGCCCATCTGGACCAGGGTTTCCTCGACCAGCTCGCCGCCCTGGACGGCCGATACGGCCTGCACCTGGCCACGGTGCAGGAACACCTGCGGGCGGCCTATCTCTGGAACGAGCTTGCCCTGAAGGACCACTTCGAAGCCATCCACTATGCGGCCGACTATGGCTGCGGAAAGCCCGATCCCGCCTTCTTCGAGGCGGTGGCCCGTCGCACCGGCCATGCGCCGCACGAGCTGCTGCTGATCGATGATTCGCCGCGCAATGTTGAGGCCGCCCTAGCCTGCGGCTGGAGGGCGGGCCTGTGGGATGGCACGCGGACGGTGGCCGATGTGATCGCCGAGGCGCTCGGACGTTGAGGCTGCGCCGCCCTCGTCCTTCGAGGCCGCTTCGCGGCGCCTCAGGATGAGGACGACTGAGAGAATGGGAGCGGCCCCCCATCTCCTCATGCTGAGGTGCGAGCGCAGCGAGCCTCGAAGCACGCAGGGCCTAGCCCACCCCCGAGCCGGCGAACCCTAAAGCATCGCCGGGATGACGCGGTCGGGCGGGCGGTGGCCGTCCATCCAGGTGCGGATGTTGATGATCACCTTCTCGCCCATGTCCACCCGGCTCTCCACCGTGGCCGAGCTCATGTGCGGCAGCAGGACCACATTGGGCAGCTTCAGCAGCTTGGGATTCACCGCCGGCTCGTGCTCGAACACGTCGAGGCCGGCGCCGGCGATCTCGCCCTTGGCCAGGATATCGATCAGGGCGTCCTCGTCGACGATCTCGCCCCGGGCCGTGTTGATCAGGATGGCGTGGGGCTGCAGCAGCTTCAGCCGCCGGGCCGACAGCAGGTGGAAGGTGGCCGGGGTGTGGGGACAGTGGATGGAAACCAGGTCCATCCGCGCCATCATCTGATCGAGGCTGTCCCAGTAGGTGGCGTCCAGCTCCTCCTCGATGCGGGGGCTGACCGGCTTGCGGTTGTGATAGTGGATCTGCAGGCCAAAGGCCTTGGCCCGGCGGGCGACGGCCTGGCCGATACGGCCCATGCCGACGATGCCCAGCCGCTTGCCGGTGACCCGGCGCCCCAGCATCCAGGTGGGCGACCAGCCGGTGAAGCCGCCCGACTGCACCACATTGGCGCCCTCGACGATCCGACGGGCGACCACCATGATC
>JAHUZY010000400.1 GCA_019264505.1 Phenylobacterium sp.
CCTCAGCGAAGTGGGCGGCGCCGCCATCGGCCAGATCATCCCGGTCGACCGAGGTGATGACCACATGCTTCAGCCCCATCTTGGCCACCGCATCGGCCACCCGGGCCGGCTCGGTCGGGTCCAGAGGATTGGGCTTGCCCGTGGTCACATTGCAGAAGGCGCAGGCCCGGGTGCAGATCTCGCCCATGATCATCATGGTGGCGTGGCTCTGGGACCAGCACTCGCCGATATTGGGACAGGCCGCCTCCTCGCAGACGGTGACCAGGCCGTGGGCCTTCACGACGCTGCGGGTGGCGGCGTACCCCTCAGAGCCCGGGGCGCGCACGCGCAGCCAGTCGGGTTTGCGCAGGAGCGGGGTGTCGGGCCTCGCCTGCTTTTCAGGGTGGCGCGGACGGGGCTTGGCCAGATTGTCGATGACGACGGTCATGGGGCCTAGATCGTCCCTCCGAGGCTCAGGATCAAGCCGCGATTGTGCGCCCTTGCGTAGCAGGCCCCAACTGCGCTGAAACTGCCCTATGCGCCCATGGCTCGCCCTCCTCGCCGCCCTCGTTCTGACGGCCTGCGATTCCGGCGCGCCACGGCCGGCCTTGCTGGACAGCCGACCGCCCCCGGGACTCAGCCCCCGCTTCCTGGCGCCGGAGGGATGGGCCTGGGGCGCCATTCAGACGCCAGGGGGACCAGAGCTGCGCTACGGGGTGGCCTCGCCGGTGGGAACCGCAAGGCGGGCCCAGGTCCTGATTCTGCCCGACAGCGACGAGCCGGCCGAGGTCTGGTTCGAGACGGTCAGGGGTCTGACCCAGGCCGGCTATGTGGTCTGGACCCTGGAGTGGGCGGGGTTCGGCGGATCGGGCCGCCTGCTGCCCCCCTATGATATGACGCACCCAGGCCCCGCAGGCTCGACGCCGGCGGCTGTAGACGCTCTGATCGCCCAGATCATCCGGCCGAACCCTGACCGCCCGCTGACCTTGTTGGCCTCCGGAGACGCCGCGGCCGTCGCCCTGGCGACCCTGGTCGTCGATCCCCCGGTAAGCTCTGTCATCCTGAGCGCGCCTGACCTGTCGCAGGGCTCGCCGCTGCGACCTTGGGAACAGTTGGCCGTGCGGGCTGGTCTTGGCCGCTTGCCGAGCCCGGACTGGCGGCCCTGGTCGCGGAGCGCATCCGAAGCGGCGGCGCCCCCCGGGGCCGATCCCTGGCGGGGCCGGGTGGCCCATGGCTGGCGTCTGGCCAATCCCGACCTTCGGCAGAGTGGAGAAAGCCTGGCTTGGCGCGCGTGGCAGGCGCGGCCCCACGATGCCGGCGCCTCGGCGATCGGGAACCGCCCTGCCCTTGTCCTGTCCGAAGACGCCTGGGCACCTGGTTCGGCGGAGGCCTGCCGCGCCGAGCTGGGCTGTCGGGCGGTGATCCAGCCTCAACTTGGGGCGGCGCCGCATCTGGCCCCCGATGCGGTGCGGGGGCCCTGGCTCGGTGAGGTGACGACCTTCCTGGATGCGCAGGTTCCGCCGGCCGCACCCGTTGCGGACCCGCCGGGGCGCCATTGAATAGCCGCGGGCAGATCACGAACTGTCACATATCTTTTCATCGGCCAGCGGCGCCTCTAGGGTCGCGGCCTCAATAAGACGCCCGACAGAATGGCGTCTGGGACCAGGGAGGCCCTCGCCCGTGACCGCCGCATACGATCCCCGCGACAGCCAGATTTCGATCTTCGACGCCCTGATCGCCGCCCGCGCGCGCTTCGGCGCCAAGAAGCCCATTCTGGAAGACCAGGAACGCAATCCGCTCACCTATACGGGCCTGATCCAGGCCTCCTTCGCGCTCGGCCGCAAGATCGCCGGCTTCACGGCCAAGGGCGAGCGCGTGGGCGTGATGCTGCCCTCCAGCGCCGGCGGCGTGGTGACCTTCTTCGCCCTGCACGCCTTCGGCCGCACCCCGACCATGCTCAATTTCACGGCCGGAATCCGCAACCTGAAGGCCGCCTGCGAGCTGGCCGGGGTGAAGACCGTACTGACCTCCCACCGGTTCATCGAACAGGGAAAGCTGCACGACCTGATCGACGCCCTCGAGCCCATCGCCAACGTCGTCTATCTCGAAGAGGTGCGGGAGAAGGTCGGGTTGGCCGACAAGCTGTTCGCCGCCGCCGGCGGCGTGATGACCAAGCAGTTCCGGGCCAACAGCAAGCCCAGCGATCCGGGCGTGATCCTGTTCACCTCCGGCAGCTTTGGCGCCCCCCGGGGCGTGGTGCTGAGCCAGGCCAATCTGGTGGCCAATGTTCAGCAGATCGCCGCCCACATCGAGCTTGATCCGGACTGGGTGATGTTCAATCCCCTGCCGATCTTCCACTGCTTCGGCCTCACCGGCGGTGTGCTATTGCCGATTCTGACGGGGATGAAGGCGTTCCAGTACCCGTCACCCCTGCACACCAAGCAGATCCCGCCGCTGATCCGTGACTCCCAGGCCTCCATCCTGCTGGCCACCGACACCTTCGTGAACCAGTACGCCCGGGCCGCTGAACCCGGGGAGCTCTCGGGGCTGAAATTCGTGGTCTGCGGCGCCGAGAAGGTGCGCGAGGAGACCCACAACCTCGTCGCCGAGCGCTTTGGCCCCATCCCCCTGCTGGAAGGCTACGGCGCCACTGAGGCTGCGCCCGTGATCGCGGTGAACAAGCCCCTCGACAATCGTCGCGGCACGGTCGGCGGCCTGTTGCCGGGCATCGAGACCCGACTTGAGCCGGTGGAAGGCATTCCCGGCGGCGGCCAGCTTTTCGTTCGCGGCCCCAACATCATGGCCGGCTATCTCGCCGCCGATGGCACGATCGAGGCGCCCGTCGATGGCTGGCACGACACGGGCGACGTGGTCAGCATGAGCAATGACCAGTGGATCAAGATCCAGGGCCGGGTGAAACGGTTCGCCAAGGTGGGCGGCGAGATGGTGTCCCTGACCGCGGCCGAGGATATCGCCGTGGCCGTGTGGCCAGAGTGCCGACACGCCGTCATCGCCGTGCCCGACCCGCGCAAGGGCGAACGTCTGATCCTGCTCACCGACCGCCGTGAGGCCGACGTGGACGCGCTTCTGGCGCATGCCAAGACCATCGGCGCGCCGGAGCTGACCGTTCCGCGCAAGGTCCTTTGCGTTCCGGAGATCCCGGTGCTGGGCACCGGCAAGACCGACTATGTGGCGATCCAGCGGATGGCCGAGGCGGAGCTGCGCCGGGTCGGGGGGGGGGGG
>JAHUZY010000009.1 GCA_019264505.1 Phenylobacterium sp.
GCGCCAGCGTGGCTCGGATGTGATGGGCGACATGGGCGGCATGGACATGAACATGCTGGACTGGTCGAAGGCCCCTCAAATCAAGAAGGGGCCGGGCGTGCAGATGGTCGCGCCCATGCCGATGGATCGCACCGGCGATCCCGGCCTTGGGCTGGAAAGCGTCGGTCATCGGGTGCTGGTCTACAAGGACCTCATCGCGCTGGATCCCAACCCCGACCCCAGGCCGCCGGATCGCGCGATGGACATCCATCTCACCGGCAACATGGAGCGGTTCATCTGGGGCTTCGACGGCTGGAAGTTCAGCGAGAACCCGCCGGCCTATTCCTTCCGGGCCGGTGAGCGGGTGCGCGTCACCCTCGTCAACGACTCGATGATGACGCACCCCATCCACTTGCACGGGCACTTCTTCGAACTTGTGCACGGGCCGGTCGGCTATCTGCCTCGCAAGCATACGGTGAACGTGATGCCGGGCGGCAAGGTGTCGTTCGATTTCACCGCCGAGGGCGGTGACTGGGCTTTCCACTGCCACATGCTTTACCACATGCACGCGGGCATGTTCCAAGTCTTCAAGGTGCGTCCGGTCGAAGGAGCGGCGGCATGATCCGGACCTCCCTCCTAGCTCTGGCGCTGGCCAGCTCGGCCACAGCCGCCGCCGCCCAGGCCGCTGATCCCCACGCCGGTCACGCGATGCCGGCGCAGCCCGCCGCGCCGGCGGATCCGCGTGCAGGTCACGGCATGCGCGCCGCACCGAAGCCGTCGGCCGACCCCCATGCGGGCCACACGATGCCGGAGCCGCCGAAGGCCTCGAGCCCATCGCAGCCGACCCAAGGCGCCGCCTCAGCAGCACCCGTGGACCCCCATGCCGGGCACGCCATGCCCGGCCAACCTGCGGCTCCCGCCGATCCGCATGCCGGACACACCATGCCGGGCCCAGCGGACCCTCATGCGGGACACACGATGGCGCCGATGGAGGGCGGCCAGACCGCGACCGGCTTGCCTGTCGGCAATGCGCCGGCGCCGGCCGTGATCACCGACAACGTGGCCGATCAGGTCTTCGGGACGGGGCCGATGCAGCGCGCCCGGGGAATCCTCGCGCGCGAGCACGGGGGCGTACGGATCGCGAAGCTGATGCTCAACCTCGCAGAGTACCAATCCCAGCCACCGGGCGGCGGCTATCGATGGGATGTTGAAGGCTGGTACGGCGGCGACATCAACAGGTTTGTCTTCAAGTCCGAAGGCGAGGGCTCTGGAGGCGAGGGGGTCGAGCTCGCTGAAGTTCAGGCACTCTATTCCCGCGCAGTGGCTCGTTATACCGACGTGCAAGTCGGAGTACGTCGTGACTTCGGGTCCGGAAATTCGCGAACCTACGCGACAGTCGGGGTTGAAAGCCTCTTTCCCTACTGGTTCGAAGTCGAAGCCGCAGCGTTTTTGTCGGATCGCGGCGACCTGACTGGGCGGGTCGAGGGAACCTACGACCTGCGACTAACGCAGCGCGTGATCCTTCAGCCGCAGGCAGAGTTGAGGCTTTCGGCGCAGAAGCTCCCAAGACTCAACACTGGCTCCGGAATCACGCACGCAGAACTCGGGCTCCGCCTCCGCTATGAGATTCGCCGCGAATTCGCGCCTTACATCGGTGTAGCTTATGAGCGCGCCTTCGGGGGGACCGCGGATTTCCTGCAGTCTGCCGGGGAGGACGTCGAGAGCACGACGTTTGTGGTCGGACTTCGTGCGTGGTTTTAGGTTGGTCTGAGGTGAAGGCGACTGGAACAAGACGTCTCACGCCCGGCCAATAGGGCAGGTGTTGCCTGACGCGTTCGGAAGATAGGGAGGTTTGCAAGCAAGGCTTGCGCTCTCGGGAACAGCATCTCTCAGGAGGCTGACGTGAAAGACGCACACCACGGCGAGTCCGGCATGAGCGCGAAGGAGGGTCGGCATCACTATGTGATGCTCGCCATCAATCTGGCTCTGAGCCTGGCGGTTATGTATTTCGCCATGTTCACGATGATATTCGGCTGGGGCGAATTCATCCAGAACATCAACTTCTTCTACATGGCGCTCGTAATGTGGGCTCCCATGGCCATCATCATGTTGCTGACGATGAAGTCCATGTACATGAACGCCAAGCTGAACGTGGCCTTGCACGTCGCCTTCGCCGCCATCTTCGTGCTCTCGCTGATCGGCATCCGGGCGCAGGGCCTGGTCGGCGATCGCCAGTTCGTGCAGTCGATGATCCCGCACCATTCCGGCGCCCTGCTGATGTGCAAGGAAGCCTCGCTCAAGGATCCCGAGCTGCGCGCACTCTGCTACGGCCCCGGCGGCATCATCGAGTCGCAGACCCGAGAGATCAATCAGATGAAGGCAATCCTCGAGCGCCTTTAGGCGCGCCGGCGTCTTGACCTTCCCATCGTTGGAAGCCCTACCTGTTGCGGCGAGGCTTTGACCAGGAGGTTTCCATGCTTCGCTATCAAGTTGACGACATGAGCTGCGGCCATTGCGTGCAGGCGATCACCGCGGCGGTGAAGGGCGTCGATCCAGCCGCCCAGATCACTATAGATCTGCCGAGCAAGTCGCTGGAGGTCGCGACGACCGCGGCCGACTCGGCCGTGCGCGACGCCATTCGGGAGGCGGGCTACACCCCGCAGGAGGCTCGGAAGGCCGCGCCTACCGCGAAGGCGTCCTGTTGCGGCGGTCGGCGCTGACCCTTGGAGGCTGATAGTCGATGATACTTCGCCGTAACCTGCTTGCCGCCGCAGCAGCCGTCCTGGCGGCGCCGCACGCCTGGGCGGCCGCGCTGCCGCCCTTGACCGTCTACAAGACCGCGTCGTGTGGATGCTGCAGGGGATGGATCACGATCATGACCCGGGCGGGCTATCGGCCGAAGGTGGTCAACGTCGAAGACATCACGCCGATCGGAAAGCGTCATAGCGTCCCGTTCGAGCTCTCATCCTGCCATCTCGCGACGATCGGCGGCTACGTCGTCGTGGGCCACGTCCCGGCCGCTGATGTCGGCCGCCTGCTGAAGGAGCGGCCGAAGGCGCTGGGCATCACCGTACCTGGGATGCCGCTGGGCTCGCCCGGCATGGAGATGCCTGACGGACGCAAGGAGCCTTACCAGACGCTGCTTCTGCTGCCGGGCGGCAAGACGCGGGTGTTCGCGCGGCACGGCTGAGGCGGGCAGGAGTCTCTCAGCAGGGGGCTTGGGTCCTGCCCGCCACACC
>JAHUZY010000052.1 GCA_019264505.1 Phenylobacterium sp.
GGGGGATGTGGGGGGCACCAACGCCCGCTTCGCCCTGGTCGATGGCGAGGGACATCTGCGTAACACCAAGACCTATATCTGCGCCAATTACGGCGGCCTGGATCAGATCATCGCCGACTATCTGGAGGAGACCGCCGGCAAGCGGCGGCCCGCCAAGGCGGTGGTGGCCGTGGCGGGTCCGGTGGTCGATGGCGAGATCGAATTCACCAATCTCGACTGGCAGGTCTCGGAAACCGACCTGATCGCCAGCTTCGGTTTCGACGCCATCAAGCTGATCAACGACTTCGCCGCCCAGGCCATGGCGACGCCGGTGTTGGCGCCCGCCGATCTCCGCCAGATCGGACCTGATCTGCGCGGGGCCTCCACCTGCCCCATCGTGGTGATGGGGCCCGGCACGGGGTTTGGCCTCGGCGCGGTGGCGCGCTCCCTGCACGTGGACATTGCCGTGGCCACCGAAGCGGGCCATGCCGGCTTCGCGCCCCATGACGCGGTCGAGGTCGAGGTCTGGAAACGGCTCCAGGGGCTCTATGGCCGCGTGTCGGTGGAGCGGGTGCTGTCGGGCCAGGGCCTTTATGACCTCTATCTGGCGCTGCAGGACATGGCGGGTCGCACCCCGAGCCTCGTCGATGAGCGCGCTGTGGTGGAGGCCGCCGCAGGCGGCGATGAGACCGCCGCCGAAGTGCTGGACCGCTTCTGCGCCATTCTCGGCGGCGTGGCCGGGGACCTGGCCCTGACCTATGGCGCCCGGGGCGGGGTCTATGTGGGCGGCGGCATCGCCCCAAGGATGGTCGAGCGGCTGATGTCCGGCGGCTTTCGGGACCGCTTCGAGGCCAAGGGCCGCCTGACCGACTATGTGCGGGAAATCCCCACCTATCTGATCACCCATCCCTATGCCGCCCTGGTGGGTTGCAGCCGGGAGCTGGCCCAGCTGGAAGGGGTGCGCCTGTGACCTTGGACGACATCATGGCCCTGGCCCCCGTGGTGCCGGTGCTGATCATCGAGGACGCCGCCGACGCCGTCCCCCTGGCCCGCGCCCTGACCCGGGGCGGCCTGTTCGCCCTTGAGGTCACCCTGCGCACGCCGGCCGCCCTCGACGCCATCGCCGCCATCGCCGGCGAGGTGGAGGACGCCGTGGTCGGCGCCGGCACGGTCACCTCGGCCACCGCCCGTCAGGCCGCCGCCCGGGCCGGCGCCCGCTTCGCCGTCAGCCCGGGCCTGATTCCCGGCGAGGGGTTGGACGGCCCCATCCCCCTGCTGCCGGGCATCGCTACGGCCACCGAGCTGATGGCGGGCATGGAACACGGTTTCACCGCCTTCAAGCTGTTCCCGGCCAGCGTGGTCGGGGGCGTCGGCCTGCTGAAGGCCCTGGCCAGCCCCTTCCCCCAGGCGGTCTTCTGCCCCACGGGCGGCATCGACGCGGCCAGGGCGCCGGACTATCTGGCCGAGCCCAATGTGGCCTGTATCGGCGGCTCCTGGGTGGCGCCCAAGGACGCCGTGGCGACCGGCGACTGGGACGCGATCACCGAGCTGGCCCGGGCCGCGGCCGCCCTGCCCAGGGCCAGGCCAGCCCCGCCGATCTTGACCTAAAGCATCCACAGGCGCATAAGCGCGCCCTTCCGGCGCAACCTCGGTCAGCGCCCTCCCCCGCCACGACCCCCATCACCATATGGGACGAGGGCGGCGAGGCCCCCCGTCGACGTGATCGTCCACGGGGGTTGATCGCGTTTGGGCTCATGGTTTCCTGCTCGCAGGCCGCCATGGAGCCGGAAGACAAGCGGGCGTGACGTCGTCACCCCATGGGAGTTTGAATGTTCGACGCACTTTCTGAACGGCTTTCCGGGGTATTCGACCGTCTGTCGGGCCACGGCGTGCTGTCTGAAAAGCACATCGACGAGGCCCTGCGCGAGGTCCGCATCGCCCTGCTGGAGGCCGATGTGGCCCTGCCGGTGGTCCGCGACTTCATCGCCAAGGCCAAGGAGCGCGCCTCGGGCGAGGAGGTGCTGCGTTCGGTCCGCCCCACCGATCAGGTGATCAAGATCACCTATGACGGCCTGGTGGAGATGCTGGGCGGCGACGAGGTCGAGGGTCTGAACCTCTCCCTCAATCCCCCCACGGTCATGATGATGGCCGGCCTGCAGGGCTCGGGTAAGACCACCACCGCCGGCCGCCTGGCCCTGCGCCTGGCTCGCGAGCGCAAGAAGGTGCTGCTGGCCTCGCTGGACACCCGCCGTCCGGCGGCCATGGAGCAGCTGGCCACCCTGGCCGTCCAGGCGGGCGTGGACAGCCTGCCCATCGTGGCGGGCCAGTCGGCGCCGGATATCGCCCGGCGCGCGCTCTCGGCCGCCAAGCTGCAGGGCTATGACGTCCTGATCCTCGACACCGCCGGCCGCACGACCCTGGATGAGGCGATGATGGCCGAGGCGGCCGAGATCGCCAAGATCGCCAGCCCGTCCGAGACCCTGCTGGTGGCCGATGCCCTCACCGGTCAGGACGCGGTGCGCACCGCCAAGGCCTTCCACGAACGCCTGCCCCTGACGGGCCTGGTGCTGACCCGCTCGGACGGCGATGGCCGCGGCGGCGCGGCTCTGTCCATGCGCGCGGTCACCGGCCTGCCGATCAAGTTCCTGGGCGTTTCGGAAAAGATCGACGGCCTGGACGCCTTTGACGCCCGCCGGGTGGCCGGCCGGATCCTGGGCCAAGGCGACGTGGTCGCCCTGGTGGAGAAGGCGGCCCAGGACTTTGACCAGGCCAAGGCCGAGGTCATGGCCAAGAAGCTGGCCAAGGGCCAGTTCGACCTGGACATGATGGCCGACCAGTTCGCCCAGATGAAGAAGATGGGCGGCATGGAGGGGCTGATGGGCTTCCTGCCCGGGGTCCAGAAGATGAAGAAGCAGATGGCCGAGGCCAATGTTTCGGACAAGACCCTGGACCGTCAGGCCGCGATCATCTCGTCCATGACCAAGGCCGAGCGCAAGAAACCCGACATCCTGCAGGCCTCGCGCAAGCGCCGTATCGCCAA
The DNA here is from genome assembly GCA_019264505.1 of Phenylobacterium sp. GTDB lineage: Bacteria > Pseudomonadota > Alphaproteobacteria > Caulobacterales > Caulobacteraceae > Phenylobacterium. The sequence goes on from JAHUZY010000052.1 coordinate 3,020, forward strand.
GGGCGCCGGCGTCGAGGTGGCCGAGGTCAACCGGCTTTTGAAACAGCACCGCCAGATGGCCGACGCCTTCAAGATGATGAGCCGCGACGGGGGCAAGGGCTTCGCCAAGATGGCGGGCATGCTCACCGGCGGCGGCGGCGGGGCCGACATGGCCCGCATGAAGGCCATGGGCGGCGGCAAGGCCCCCAGCCCGCAGGAGATCGAGGAGGCCAAGGCCCGTCTCGCCGGTCTCGGCGGTCCTGGCCTCGGGGGTCTCACCGGCGGCCTCCCCAAACTTCCCGGCCTCGGCGGCGGCCTACCGCCGGGCATCAATCCCTTCAAGAAATCCTAGAGCTCACAAGGAACATCCATGCTCAAGATTCGTCTGTCCCGTGGCGGCGCCAAGAAGCGCCCCTATTACTCGATCGTCGTCGCCGACAGCCGCGCCCCCCGCGACGGCCGCTTCATCGAGAA
>JAHUZY010000169.1 GCA_019264505.1 Phenylobacterium sp.
TCTCGGCGCCGTTGAGAACGATGACGGCGCTGGCCGAGCCGGACGCCACTCTCAGCCCGGTCTCGGCCGCCTCCAGCGGGCTGTCGGGGCTGGCCTCCAGCACCTCACGGGCGGCCAGAACGCCGCCGCGCAGGGTGGCCGCCTCGGCGTCCAGCCGTGCGGCCAGGGCCTGGGCCTCGCCGGGCAGGACCGCGCCCAGCTGGCCGGCCCGTGTCGGTTCGGCCTGGATGCGGGCCACAGCGAAGGCCGTATAGACCGCCATGAGCAGCAGGGTGGTGAGGATCGCCAGACGCGCAAAGGCGAAGGTCGGCGGCGGCCGGGAGCCGGGACTCGTCTCCCCCCCGCGCTTCTGACCCTGGGTCCGAGCCGCGCCTCTGCCTCCGCGTCCGGCCAAGCCCGCCGCTCCCTTACCCTCAAATCCGAGTCACCCGCGAAGCAGAGTCTAGGCGGGCGGACTCGCCACGTCACGAGTCATACGGTCGCGTCTGCTGCGAACCTCCGCCGCCTGGCGGCTCAGTCCTGCGCCAGGGCTCGGGAGGCCAGCTCGTAGACGTTCTTGGACAGGCCTTCGCGCCCGACAATCCGCTCCAGCTCGGCGCGCATCAGGGCGCCCAGATCGGGGCGATAGCGCCGCCAGCCGCCCAGGGGCTCCAGCAGACGGGCCGCCGTCATCGGGTTGTAGCCGTCCACCGACAGGATCTGGTCGGCCAGGAATCGGTAGCCCGCCCCGCTCTCATCGTGGAACCGCACCGGGTTGCCGGCGGCGAAGGTCCCGACCAGGGCCCGCAGGCGGTTGGGGTTCTTGGCGTCAAAGGCCGGATGGGCGGTCAGGCCGAGCACTCGACCTAGGGCGCCCTCGTCCGGCGCCCGGGCCTGCAGGGCGAACCACTTGTCGATGACCAGGGGCTCGGACTTCCAGCGCTCGTAGAAGTCGGCCAGGGCCTTCTCGAACGGCTCGCCGCCGATCTGCATGAGGGCCGAGAGACCGCCCATGGCGTCGGTCATATTGCCGGCGGCCTCATAGTGGCCAAAGGCCCGCTCGGCGTTCTCCGCGTGCGGGTCCACCGAGAGGATCTCCAGGGCCATGTTGCGCAGGGCCCGGCGGCCAGCGCCGGCGGCGTCGGGGGAGAACTCTCCGAGGTCCTGCAGGCCGGTGTGCAGTCGCCCAAGCTCCTCGGCCAGATGGACCGCCAGGCGCCCGCGCAGGGCGTTGCGGGCCAGATGGATGGCGGCCGGATCGGCGGGCTGCTGGGCGAGCGCCAGCTCCGCCTCGCTGGGCAGGGAGAGCAGCAGCGCCTTGAAGGCCGGATCAGCCGCCTGGTCCGAAAGGGCCCGGCCGACGGCCTCGGCATAGCGTTCCTCGCCGACCTCATCGGGGGTCCCGGCGCTGCGGGCGAGCATCAGGTCCCGGGCCAGGTCCTGGCCGGCCTCCCAGCGGTTGAACAGGTCCGGATCGGCGGCCAGCTGGACGTAGCGGTCCTTGGGCGCGGCGTCCGTGGTCAGCACCACCGGGGCCGAAAATCCGCGCAGGGCCGAGAGCACGGGCTCGCGATCCACGCCGGTCAGGGTGACGCTGGTCTTTGTGGCGTCCAGAACGACGACGGTCTCGTCGACCGCCTGGCCGTCCCGTTCGAAGGCGAGCGTCCGGCCTTCCCCGTCCAGCAGGCCCAGGCGCACCGGAATCGGCAGGGGCTTCTTGGTCGGCTGGCCCGGCGTCGGCGGCGTGGTCTGGCTGAGCTCAAGCTTCAGGGTGCGGGCGGCGGCGTCATAACTGCGCCGGATGTCGACCCGCGGCGTCCCGGCCTGTTCGTACCAGTCGAAGAAGGTCGACAGGTCCTGGCCCGAGGCCTCGGCGAAGCACGCGATGAAGGCCTCCACCGTGGTGGCGTGGCCGTCCCAGCGGTCGAAATAGAGGTCCATGCCCTTCCGGAACGCCTCGGCCCCGATCAGGGTCTTGAGCATGCCGATGACCTCGGAGCCCTTCTCGTAGATGGTCGCGGTGTAGAAGTTGTCGATCTTCAGATAGCTCGACGGCCGGACAGGGTGGGCCAGCGGCCCCTGGTCCTCGGAGAACTGGCGGGCGCGCAGGGCCTTCACGTCCTTGATCCGCTGGACGGCGGCGCCGCGCATGTCGGCCGAGAAGCTCTGGTCGCGGAAGACGGTCAGGCCTTCCTTTAGACACAGCTGGAACCAGTCGCGACAGGTGATGCGGTCGCCGGTCCAGTTGTGGAAATATTCGTGGGCGACGACGCTCTCGATCCGCTCATAGTCGAAGTCGGTGGCCGTCGCCTGGTCGGCCAGCAGGAGCGAGGAGTTGAAGATGTTCAGCCCCTTGTTCTCCATCGCCCCGAAATTGAAGTCCCGCACGGCGACGATCATGAACAGGTCGAGGTCGTATTCGCGGCCGAAGGCCTCTTCGTCCCATTTCATCGAGCGCTTCAGGGCGTCCATGGCGTAGACGGCGCGATCAGCCATGCCGGGATCGACATAGATGCGCAGGTCCACCTTGCGCCCGCTCATGGTGACGAGGCTGTCCTCCAGCACGTCGAGCTCGCCGGCCACCAGGGCGAACAGGTAACAGGGCTTGGGGAAGGGATCGTTCCAAACGGCGTAGTGACGGCCGTCCGACGTCTGGCCGGACTCCATCAGATTGCCGTTGGACAGCAGGCGGTGGAACGCCTTGTCGGCGGTCATCCGCACGGTGAACTTCGACAGCACGTCGGGGCGGTCGGGATACCAGGTGATCTTGCGGAAGCCCTCGGCCTCGCACTGGGTGCAGAACCGGCCGCCCGACATATAGAGGCCGTCCAGCGAGGTGTTGGCCGCCGGGTCGATCTCGACCTCGGTCTCCAGCACGAAGGCGTCGGGGACCTGGGCGATGGTCAGATATTCGGCGTCGATGACGTAGTCGTCCTTGGCCAGGACGCGGCCATCGATGGCGACCGAAATTGGGGTCAGCCGCTCGCCGTTCAGGACCAGGGGCTCGGCGTGGTCGCCGTTGCGGCGCAGGCTGAGCCTGGCCTTTACCCGGGTGGCGCTGGGCTTGAGGTCGAAGTCCAGATGGATCTCGTCCACCAGATAGGCCGGCGGGCGATAGTCGGACAGGCGGATCGGCTGGGGCGTTTCGGTGCGCATGTCACCGATGTAACCCCGCCAGCGGTCCCTCGCCAGGGGCCGCAGGGCGGGAAGCGCCTCAGGCGGCGTCTTCTGCGACTTCCAGCGGCGCCTCGCCCGCCGCGGGAATCTGCTGCAGGAACCGGTCGACCTTGCGGGCTTCCTCGGCCAGGCGGCGGATCTCCGGCGGCGCATCGTCCGGGGCCTCGTCCACCAGGGCCGACAGGTGCCGGGCGATGGACAGGAGCCGGCGGGACGAGGTGATCAGCCGAGCCTGGAACTCGATCTTCAGGGGATCGCGGTCGTACTCCGCGCCAGGCACCCGCCAGCCGCCCCAGTCATTGGCGTCGGTGACCACCACCGGATAGGTGCCGGGGTAGGGGTGATGGGCGCAGTCGTCGGGCTGCTGCCACTTGTTGCGGGCCCGCAGGAGACGCCAGCTCGGCTCGTCGTCGTTCACGAGTTCGTGGCTCGATTGCTCGGCGCGCAGCTCATGGGCGTGGAAGTCGCGGCCCAGGCCGACGTCGTAGGTCACCCGCACGGGCTCATCGAATCCGCGGGCCCAGACGGGCACGATCTTCTCGATCACCGCCCAGGCGCCGACGCTTTCGACCCACACCTTTTGATTACGTTGGAAGACAGCCTTGGCCATACGCACCCACCGATACTGATTTCCGCCCATAAGACCCTGAAATCCTTGACGCGAGGTCAATCTTTCCACGCCCGCTACGATGCGTATGGTGGGGTTTCCAGGGAAACGCAGACGCCGTGAACACGGCGGGACAAGACGGGCATGAATTTCGATTTTTCCGACGACCAGAAGTTTCTGAAGAACGAGGCGCGAAAGTTCCTCGAGGCCCAGTGCCCCACAAGCCGGGTGCGCAAGGTCCTGGACGAGGACGCGAAGTCCTTTGACGAGGATCTCTGGAAGGCGGTGGGCGAGCAGGGCTGGCTCGGCGCGGCCATTCCCGAACAGTATAACGGCCTGGGCCTTGGACGGCTGGAGCTGTGCGTGATCGCCGAGGAGCTCGGCCGGGCCGTGGCCCCGATCCCCTTCGCCTCCACGGTCTATTTCCTCGCAGAAGCCATCATGCTGGCCGGCTCTGAGGAGCAGAAGGCCTACCTCTTGCCGCGCATCGCCGCCGGTGAGGTGATCGGCGCCATGGCGGTCTCCGAAGGCCCGGGCGTCACCAGCGCCTCGACCCTGCAGGCCACGGTCGAGGGCGGCAAGCTCAACGGCGTCAAGCTGCCGGTGACCGACGGCGACATCGCCAATGTCGCCCTGGTGCTGGCCAAGGAGAACGGCAAGCCGGGCCTGTTCATCGCCGACCTCACCGACGCGTCCGTCACCCGCGACGCGCTCAAGACGCTGGACCCCACCCGCGACGCCGCGCGCCTGACCTTCAAGGACGCGCCGGTCAGACGCCTGGGCGAGGCCGGTCAGGGCTTCGAGCTGCTGGAGCAGATCAACGACCGCGCCGCGGTCCTGCTGGCCTTCGAACAGTGCGGCGGCGCCGACCGCTGCCTCGAGATGGCCAAGTCCTACGCCCTGGAGCGCTACGCCTTCGGCCGGGTGATCGGCTCCTACCAGGCCATCAAGCACAAGCTGGCCGACATCTATGTGAAGAACGAACTGGCCCGCTCCAACGCCTATTACGGCGCCTGGGCGCTCAACACCGATGCGCCTGAGCTGCCGGTGGCGGCCAGCGCCGCGCGGATCGCCGGCTCGGAGGCCTACTGGTTCGCCTCGAAAGAGAACATCCAGACCCATGGGGGCATCGGCTTCACCTGGGAGATGGACTGCCATCTGCACTACCGGCGCTCGCGCCAACTTTCCCTCGTGGCGGGCGCGCCGCGGGTCTGGAAGGAACGGCTGGTCAGCCAGCTCGAACGTCGTAACGCCGCCGCCTGAAAGGGATCCTGATCATGGACTTCAAAGACACCCCCGAAGAGGCCGCCTATCGCCAGCAGGTGCGCGAATGGCTCGCCGCCAATGCCCCCAAGAAGCGTGAGGGCGAACCCGATCCGCTGGGCGAATCCAGCGACGGCCTCGCCGCCTCCAAGGCCTGGCAGGCCAAGAAGGCCGCCGCCGGCTATGCCTGCATCACCTGGCCCAAGGAATGGGGCGGCCAGGGCGGCAATCCCATCCAGCAGGTGATCTTCGGTCAGGAAGAATCCGCCTTCCCGACTCCGGGCAACCCGTTCCAGATCGGCCTGGGCATGTGCGTGCCCACGGTGATGACCTTCGCCGACGAGGACACCAAGAAGCGCTTCGTCGGCCCCGCCATCCGCGGCGAGGAGATCTGGTGCCAGCTGTTCTCCGAACCCTCGGGCGGCTCCGACGTGGCCGGCGCCCGCACCCGGGCCGAGCGTGCGCCGGACGGGTCTGGCGACTGGATCATCAACGGCCAGAAGGTGTGGACCACCGGGGCCCAGTTCTCCGACTTCGGCATCGTCATCTGCCGGACCAACCCGGACGCGCCCAAGCACAAGGGCATGACCATGTTCTGGATCGACATGAAGGATCCGGCCGTCGAGGTTCGGCCGATCCACCAGATGTCGGGCGGTTCGGGCTTCAACGAGGTCTTCTTCACCGACCTGCGGGTCAAGGACAGCCAGCGCCTCGGCGCCGTCGATGACGGCTGGCGGGTTTCGCTGGTCACCCTGATGAACGAGCGACTCGCGGTGGGCGGCGCCTCGGGCGCCGGCTGGAGCGCCTTCCTGGAGTCGGCCCGTCAGACCCCCGGTCTGGACGGCGGCGCGGCCATCAAGGATCAGGCCCTGCGGGAGAAGCTGGCGGACTGGTATGTCCAGGCCGAGGGGCTCAAGCACACCCGCAACCGGACCATGACCGCGCTCTCCAAGGGTGAGACCCCTGGGCCGGAAAGCTCCATCGGCAAGATCATCTCGGCCGTGCAGATGCAGGAACTGGCCAATTCGGCCGTCGAGATGCTGGACCAGTACGGGATCATCAACGACCCGTCGCTGGCGCCTCTACGCGGCGCCTTCCAGGCCTCGCTGATGTCGGCGCCGGGCATGCGGATCGCCGGCGGCACCGACGAGATCCTGCGCAACATTATCGCCGAGCGCGTGCTCGGCCTGCCCGGCGACATCCGGGTCGACAAGGATGTGGCGTTCAAGGACCTGCCGACCGGGCGCTAAACGACGAAGGGCGGGGCCGCCGTGCGGTCCCGCCACCTTCGGTTCAGGCGCTCAGGGCCAAGGGGCCGGCCGAGACAAACCCCTTGGCCAGCCGGTCATAGAGGGCGGTGAGGCCCTCGAAGGTCGGGCCCCATCCATGGCGCGCCTCCGTGCGAAGACGCGCCGCCCGCGAGACGTTGCCGAGGTCCCGCGCGAACAGGGCCTCGATCGCTTCGGCCAGATGCACGGGGCTCGCCGTCCGGGCCCTTTGCCCCACCTCCTCGTCGATCAGTTCGCCCACCCCGCCCCGCCGGGGCCCGATCACCGGGGTCCCTGAAGCCAGGGCCTCGAGCACCGCCAGGCCGAAGGGTTCGTTCTCATTGGCGTGCAGGAAGGCGTCAGCGCTGGCGATGATCTGGGCCAGGGCGCCAGTGTCGCGCTCATAGTCCAGGGCGATGACCTGGTCGGAGGTCCGCGCGTCCCGCCCGGCGCCGACCAGCAGCAGGCGGTAGGGATCGCCCAGCCGCTCCACCGCCTCGATCATCGCCTCGATGTTCTTTTCCCGCGCCGCGCGGCCGGCGAAGACGAGGAGGCGGGTGGCCGCCGGCAGATCCAGTCGTCGCAGCAGGCCGGCCCGGTCGGCCAGCGCCGGATGGAAGCGGTCGAGATCAACCCCCAGCGGCTGCACCAGGACGTCCCCAACCCCGGCGTCGGCCAGCCTGCCGGCCATGTGGCGGCTGGGCGCCACCACGGCGTCGAACCGCGCGAAGGTCTCGGCCCACTGCCGCCGCGCCGGCGCGCGGGCCCATTCGCCCAGATGCAGCGCCGCCAGCGCCGCGGCGTCGGTGTGACAGAACCCCACCACCGGCCGGCCCAGGACCTGTCCGGCCTCCAGGGCGGCCAGGCCCGGGACGAACACGTCCCCGGCCTCGATGACGTCCGGTGACAGGGCGGTGATCAGATCGGCCCACTTGGTCAGGCTGGCGGGCATCCGATAGCCGTCGCCGAAGGGCAGGCGGGCGGCGGCGATGGTCAAATGTCCATCAGCGCTGCGACGCGTACGAGGGCCAGGGGCGACGATCGTGTGGGCGACGTCTGGCCGGTGGTCGTCCAGCCAGGCCCGCTTGGCCAGCAGGTAGCGCTTCACCCCGCCCGAACGGGGCGCGTACATCATGGTGACGTCCACCAGATGAAGCCCCCGGTCTGACGCGAGCAGCCGTTGTTCGCGCCCGCGCCAGAAATCTGTGACCTGCTCTGTAGCCCGCTCCTGAAACACCCTCGCCACCTCGTGCGACACACCAGCCTTGACTGGGGACACAACGGACGGTCGGGGGCTTTCGATCCTCGCGACCTTAGTGTCCCTGAGGCCTTACATGGGCGTCGGCGGCGCTGCGCACCAGGGTGACGAACTCGGCGCGGTCGCCGTCAGGATCTCGCCCGCGGGCGCCCTGGGCCAGGGCTTCGACCTCTTCCCACCCATACTCGTCTGACACCCAGGGATCGCCCCGCAGCTTCTGACCAAAGGCCGCGACCGCCACTGCCCAACGGGTGGCCTCCGGCGCAGACGCCAGGCTGGTCGCCCGGTCGCGGTTGGTCACCGGCCGGGTCATCAGCTCCGAGGTTCCACCCCCGGGGGGCTGGTGGCGGACCTTGATGAAGGCCAGTTCCTGCCCCTGGCCCTGGGGTCGCCGCTCGGTCTGGTAGCGCAGAGGATCGACCGAACCCCGCGCCCCGGCCGGCGTGATCTCATAGAGCGCGGTGACCGATGCGCCCGATCCGACCTCGCCGGCGTCCACCTGGTCGTTGTTGAAGTCCTCGCGATTCAGAAGCCGCGTTTCATAGCCGATCAGCCGGTACTCGCTCACCCGGGCAGGATTGAACTCCACCTGGATTTTCACATCCTGGGCGATCGGGAACATGGCCGCGGGCAGGTCGCGCAGGAACAGCCGCCGCGCCTCGGCCAGGGTGTCGATATAGGCCGCCGTCCCGTTGCCGTTCTGAGCCAGGGTCTGCATCATCTGGTCGTTATAGTTGCCGCGGCCAAAGCCATAGACCGACAGATAGACGCCGCTCCGGCGCTTCTCGGCCACGAAGTCCTCCATGCGCGCCGGGTCCGCCAGGCCGACATTGAAGTCGCCGTCCGTCATCAGGATGACCCGGTTGATCGCCTTGGGATCAAAGTTCTGCTGGGCCAGATCATAGGCCAGCGCCAGGCCTTCGCCCCCGGCGGTGGACCCGCCCGCCGACAGGGCGGTGAGCGCGCACCGCATCATCAGCTTCTGGCGGCCGTCGGTGGGGGCCAGGACCGCGCCGGCCGAGCCGGCATAGGCCACCATGGCCACCCGGTCCTCCGGCCTCAGCTGGTCGATCAGGACGTTCATCGCCTTGCGCGCCAGGGGCAGGCGGTCGGCGCTCTCCATCGAGCCCGAGGTGTCGATCAGGAAGACCAGGTTCAGCGGCGGCTGCTCGGAGGCGGGCAGTTCGTAACCTTGCAGGCCGATGTGCAGGATTTCCCGGTCGCTCGACCAGGGGGAGGGGACGACGCTGACGCTGGTGGCGAAGGGGCTCTGGCGGGTCGAGGGCCGCTGATAGCCGTAGTCGAAATAGTTGATCAGCTCTTCCACCCGCACGGCGTCGGTGGGCGGCCGCGACCCGTCGTTCAGGAACCGCCGCACATTGGCGTAGCTGGCGGTGTCCACATCGATGGAGAAGGTGGAGACGGGATCCTCGGCCGTCCGCTTGACGGGATTGGCGGTCGCCTCGGGATAGCGCTCAGTGTCCACCGGCGAAAATGGCCCAAGGCCCGGCGCCGCCAACCTCTGCTGGGCCGGAGGCACGGGCAGCGGGGGAATTGACGCGAGGCCCGCTGGCGGCGGCGCAGGGGGGCGCGGTTGTAGTTGCGGCGACGGAGGCGGCGGGGGCGGGGGCGCAGCCATGGCCATCGGCGCGGCCATGCCGGGCGGCGGCGGACGACTCCAGGCCCGCTGGGGCTCAGGCTGATGGAAGCCCAGACGCGCGCAGGCCGCGGCGGTTGGCGTCCCGTCCTGAGCCCTGGCCGGGGCGGCGCTGGCCAGGGGCGGGGCGGCCATCAGGGCCGCCAGGCTGAGGGTGAGAAGATTGCGAATCGCCATCGGCGCCATGCGCGCGGTCCCTGTTTTTCTGAGCGTCCCTCGCCGGCAGCTTGGCTTTGCGACTAAGGCGAAAGGTGGACAAACCCCGTTCTGTGAACAGAAAAGTCGGCGGGGCGAGCGGCGCGTGGGAATCTCTCCCTCAGCCGTGGGGCAAGCTTGACAGAGGCGCTCCGCCCAAGGCTACTGCCCAGGTTCAAATTATGGTTAACGCGCTCTGAATGTGGGGGAGCAACGGGCCATGGTCCCACCATCGGACCGACTGCTGCACGGACGCCTGCGCCAGGGCATGACCGTGGCTGTGCTGCTGGCCCTGGTCCCGATGCTCGGCTGCGAGCCAGGACCCAAGGGGCCGGGCGCAGCGGCGGGGCTGGCCTGTCCGCGTCCCCAGACCTTCCTCACCACCCAGGCGTTCAACGTCCAGGAACAGGAAATCCGCGCCCTCCGGCGCCAGGCCTTCGCCGGGGATTTCTTCGCCCAGATCGATCTGGCCCGACGCTATGGCGGCGCCGAAGCCGAACAGCGCAAGATTCACGATCCGGTCGAGGCGGCCACCTGGTACCAGCTGGCGCTCTCGAACCCGGATGGCTTCGCCCCCATCGTCACCGGCGCCCAGGGCCACCGCCGCAATGGCCGCCTGCAGGATTGCCGCGAGGCCGAGCGCCTGGGCGCCTATTCGGCCCTGGAGCGCCTGCTCGAACGGATGAGCTCCGAAG
>JAHUZY010000185.1 GCA_019264505.1 Phenylobacterium sp.
GCATAGAGGACGTGAAGGATCGCGCCGACCAGCAGCGAGTGCGACGTTTTTTCCCAATGGTTCCGGCGCTCCAGGCTGCCTTCGGGATCGACCAGCACGTCCGCCACATTCTGCACATCGCGCACCTCCCATTGGCCGCGCCGCACTTCCAGCAACGGGTTGTAGGCAGCCGATGCGGCATTGGTCGGATCGAACAGCAGCACGCGGCCGTGTCGCGCGCGGAAGCCCGAGGTCAGCGACCAGTTCTCGCCTTTTATGTCGTGGACGATCGCGGAGGCCGGCCAGGTGAGTAGCGACGGCACAACCAACCCGACGCCCTTGCCGCTCCGCGTCGGAGCGAAGCACAGCACATGCTCGGGGCCATCGTGGCGCAGATAGTCCCGGTCGAGTCTGCCGAGCACGACGCCGTTCGCGCCCAGCAGCCCGGCCGCCCGAACCTCGCGCGTTGTCGCCCAGCGTGCCGAGCCGTAGGTCTCGGCGTTCTTCAACTCGCGCGCACGCCACACAGACATTCCAATGGCGACGGCGATTGACACGAACCCGCCCGACGCGGCGATGAATGCGCCGGTCTTGAAGATGGCTGGCGCGTATGCGTCGAACGAGAACCACCACCAAAAGAAGGCCGGCGGCGGATAGACACGCCAGCCGCCGACGATGAACCAGGGCGGCCCCAGCTCGGGTTGATAGGCCAAGGCCGCGGCGGTCCATTGCGTCGCGCCCCACACACCTGCGAGCACGATCAGAAAGACAGCGATGATCTGGCCCCACAGGATTTTCGTCGCGGACATGGCTGTTTCCTTGTCAGAGGCCGAGGCCGCGCTTGCGGCCGAGCGCTAGGTCGATGCCGCCACCAGCGCGAACGACACCGGACACTTGGCGACCGAGCTGCTGTTCGAGCGCGCTGGCCCAGGGCACGAGACGGAAGCCGAGCCCGTCGTCGATCATGGCGAAGCGACCGGAGGCGAGTGCGAGGCGCTGGCGGACTACGCCGGCAATCTTCTCGCCGGAGGTGGTCGGGCGATACGCAAGGCCCGTTTCGCCCGCGATCTTCGCGCCAACGGCGTCCAGCTCGCGCTTGCGCAGCGTGTCGAGCAAGCCGCGCTCGAACACCGCGCGTTGGCCATAGCGGCGCGCCAGCCCCTCGCGGACAAGATGATCGGTGCGCGCGTCCATCGCACGGCACACCTCCGCACCGAACCCGCCATCCGCGACACCCGTGCCGCGCTCGATCAGCCGATGGTCAAGCCAGGTCGCGCCGGGCGCCTTCACCTGCGCGGCGAGGTCGAGGTCCGATCGCGTGGCGAGGATCAGGGTGGGCTTCGGCTCGCCCGGCTTGCCTATAGCGCGCAGCTCGACGATCCCGCCGAGCGTCGGGCTTTGCTCCAGCGCTTCAATTCCGGGCAGCCGCACATGATGGGTGCGGCCGTCCGTGCCGTCGATCACGGCATAGGCCGCGCCATACAGCTCGTCGTGCAACCCCTTGTCGATCAGCCGGCCGACGATTGGCTTTTCCGGCGCGCCGCTCACAACCGCGTAGCTTTCCAGCGGCCGGTCCTGCCCGTGATCTTTCAGAGCCTGTCCGATGGTGCGGATAATGTCGCCGCGCGCGGCCAGCTCGCGCAGCTTGCCTTGCGCGCCTTCGGCAACCGCCCACTGTCCGGGCTCACCCTCAGCGGCGAGCCCCATCGTCTCCAGATGCTGCAAGCGGCCGACCATTAACCGGCGGAGGCGCGGATCGGCCGGACCGGGCCGCTCGGGGCGCAGGTCGATGACCCCCAGTTCGTCGGCCGCGCGGTCGATCTCGGTATCGAGCCGCGTCCAGCGCTCGGCCGTCACTTCTCGGTCGAGCGCGCGCTGCACTTCATGCTCAGGCTTCGGCCCAAGTTCGGCCTGCGCCAGCTCCTCGGCGTGGGAGCGCAGGTTGTGGCTGATATAGTCCCGCGCCATGACGAGATCGGTGCCGGTGTCGGTGACACCGCGCACGAGCATATGAACGTGCGGGTTGTCGGTGTTCCAATGATCGACCGCGACCCAATCGAGCCGCGTCCCCAAATCCGTTTCCATCTGCCGCACGAGATCGCGGGTGTATTCGCGTAGGTCGGTCAGCTCGGCCGCATCCTCCGGCGAGACGATGATGCGGAAATGATGCCGGTCATCCTTGCACCGCTCGGTGAATGCGCGATCGTCGGCATTGTCTCCGGCCGCGTCGAACATGCGCGTCGGGGAACGGTCACGGGTGACGCCTTCGCGCTTCAAATAGGCGACGTGCGCGGACAGCGGCGCCATGCGTCGGCCCCCGCGACTGCGATGGTTCACGGGTAGCGCCTTCACCATCACTCGACGGCCCGATCCGAATAACCGGCTGCGGGCAAATGCTGTTCGTCCCCGCCCGAAACTGGATTGGCGACCTCGGCGCGAGCCGCCCCCGGTGCGCCGGCCTCCGCTGTGGATCGCGGCCACGCGCAGCACCTCGGCCACCAGGCCGCGCGCATTGCGGCCCTGCGCCTTGCTGCGCTTGGCCTTGCCCGGCCGAACGCGGAACTCACTGTCCTCGCTCACGGCCGGGCCGCTTTCGGCCGTAAATGGCCCGTGGTGCCATTCGAGACGTTGATTTTGCTTGCTTTTCCCTTCCGCGCGGCACGCGCGCCGCCCGACGCCCCCGCATGAAGCC
>JAHUZY010000194.1 GCA_019264505.1 Phenylobacterium sp.
GGCCCCGCGCCGTGCGCGGGCCGATGGCGGCCACCACATAGGGGCTGATGGTGGCGGCCACGAGGCCAAGCTTGACCTCGGCGAAGCTGAACTGGGCGTCCGCGGTGGCGATGGCCATATCGCAGGCCGCCGCCAGACCCGCCCCGCCGCCATAGGCGCCGCCCTGGACCAGGGCCACGGTCAGGGCCGGGATGTCCCACAGAAGCTTGAGCATCTTCGCCATGGCCATGGCGTCTTCGCGGTTGTCGTCCTCGGTGTGGCCAGCTGCGGCCCGCATCCAGTCCAGATCGGCGCCGGCGCTGAAGGTGCCGCCGGCGCCGCGCAGGAAGACCAGGCGCACATGCTCGGCGCCATGCAGGGTCTCGAAGGTCTCCGACAGCGCGGCGATCAGGGCCGCATCGAAGGCGTTGCGACGCTCAGGGCGGTTGATGGTGACGATGGCCACGCCCTCGACGGTGGCCTCCAGGCGCACCAGGGGCGAGGTGGCGTCAGAGTCGAGGCCTTCGACCAGGGGATCGACGATGGGGTTGGTCATGGTCTTTCAGGCTTCCTCACATTCGGAAGACGCCAAATCGCGTCTCCGGCACAGGCGCATTGAGCGCCGCAGAAATCGACAGGCCGAGCACGTCGCGGGTCTGGGCGGGATCGATGATCCCATCATCCCACAGGCGGGCGGTGGCGAAATAGGGGTCGCCTTCGGTCTCGTAGCGGTCGCGGACCGGCGCCTTGAAGGCGGCCTCATCCTCGTCCGCCCAGGTTTCGCCGCGGGCTTCCAGGCTATCGCGGCGGATGGTGGCGAGCACACTGGCCGCCTGTTCGCCGCCCATGACGCTGATCCGGCTGTTGGGCCAGGTCCACAGGAAACGGGGAGAATAGGCCCGGCCGCACATGCCGTAATTCCCGGCCCCGAAGGAGCCGCCGATCAGGACGGTGAACTTGGGGACCTCGGCGCAGGCCACCGCGGTCACCAGCTTGGCCCCGTCCTTGGCGATGCCGCCGGCCTCATAGCGGCCGCCGACCATGAAGCCCGAGATGTTCTGCAGGAAGACCAGCGGAATCTTCCGTTTGCAGGCCAGTTCGATGAAGTGGGCGCCCTTGAGCGCGCTTTCGGAAAACAGCACGCCATTATTGGCCAGGATGGCGACCGGATAGCCCCAGATGCGCGCAAAGCCGCAGACCAGGGTCGTGCCGTATAACGCCTTGAATTCATCGAAGTCCGAGCCGTCGACAATGCGGGCGATGATCTCGCGCACATCGTAGGGCGCCCGCACGTCGCCCGGAATGATCCCGTAGAGCTCTTGCGGGTCGAAGGCGGGCGGCCGGGGTTCGGCCAGGGCCATCTGGTGGGTCTTGGTGGTGTTCAGATTGGCGATGATGGAGCGAACGATGACAAGGGCATGCTCGTCGTTCTCGGCCACATGGTCCACGACGCCGGAGCGGCGGCCATGGGTGTCGGCGCCCCCCAGCTCTTCGGCGCTGATCACCTCTCCGGTGGCCGCCTTCACCAGGGGCGGACCGCCCAGGAAGATGGTCCCCTGGCCGCGGACGATCACGGTCTCATCGGACATGGCCGGCACATAGGCGCCGCCGGCCGTGCAGGAGCCCATGACGCAGGCGATCTGGGCGATGCCCGCCGCGCTCATCTGGGCCTGATTGAAGAAGATGCGGCCGAAGTGGTCGCGATCGGGAAACACCTCGGCCTGATGCGGCAGGTTGGCCCCGCCGGAGTCGACCAGATAGACGCAGGGCAGACGGTTCTGCAGGGCGATCTCCTGGGCGCGGAGATGCTTCTTCACGGTCATGGGGAAATAGGCCCCGCCCTTCACCGTGGCGTCGTTGGCGAGGATCATCACCTCGCAGCCAGACACCCGACCGACGCCCGCGATCACGCCTGCGCCAGGCGCCTCGTCGTCATAGAGGCCGTGGGCGGCCAGGGCGCCGATCTCCAGAAACGGCGCGCCGGGATCCAGCAGCCGCATGACCCGGTCCCGGGGCAGCAGCTTGCCCCGTGATTCGTGGCGTTCGCGCGCAGGCGCCGGTCCGCCCAGGGCGGCTTGCGCCATTCGCGCCTGAAGCTGGTCAACCAGGCCGCGATTCAGCTGAGCCTGGGTCTGATATGCCTCGGAAGCCGTGTCGATGGAGGAAGTTAGCCTCGTCATATGCATGGCATAGCCCCGCGCGCCGTCACGCGCTAGGCTCTGCGACTGTGGCACGACTGCCGGACCTTCCCAGCGATACCGCCCTGGCCCAGCTGTTCTTTGACGAGCAGCTGGAGGGCGATGCGACATGGTTCTCCCTGCCCGGCGGCGGGGTCCTGTTCGAGCCCGGCGAGGCCGCCGATCATCTCTATTTCCTGAGGGCCGGCCGGCTGGGCGCCTTCCGCCACGAAGATGGCCAGGAGCCTGAGTTCCTGGGGGTCATCCGGCCGGGGGAACCAGCGGGAGAAATGTCCCTGCTGTCGGGGACCCCGCACACCGCCCGGGTGGTCGCGCTGCGCGACTCCGAGGTCTTCGCCCTGCCACGGGACCTGTTTCTGGAGGCGGCGGAGGAGGATCCTGGGGTCATGCTGGAGCTGGCCCAGCTGATCGTCCGGCGCAGCCGCCGCCAGACCCATCGCACCGCCGGCGGCGAACCCTCAGTCTATGGCTTCGTCACCGTGGGCGAGCCCGTGGCGGTCCGCCCCCTGGTGGACCGGATCGCCCGTCACATCATGCGCCAGGGCTACAGCGTCACCATTGTCGGCGCCGAGGCGGCCACCGCGCCCACCGAATGGTACTCCGAGGTCGAACGGAATCACGACTTCGTCCTCTACGCCGCCGAGGGCCAGGACCTGGGCTGGCGGGCCGTCGTCGCCCGGCAGGTGGACCGCCTGTTCCGCATCGGCAAGGCCGCCGCCGAGCCGCCCGCCAACATCGTCCTGCACCCTGCCCAGCCGCTGCAGGCCCACCAGCTGGTGGACCTGATTCTGTTGCATCCCCGGGAGAGCCCCGCGCCCCGGACCTCCGAGGCGTGGGTCAAGGCGGCGCAGCCGGCCCGGCTGTTCCACATGCGGCGGGACGACGAGGCCGACGCCGCGCGGCTGGCCCGGGTGCTGACCGGCCAGTCGGTGGGGCTGGTGCTGTCGGGTGGCGGGGCCAGGGCCTATGCCCATGTGGGGGCCATCCGGGTGCTGCGGGAGCGCGGCGTGCCGATCGACTTCATCGGCGGCGCCTCCATGGGGGCGATCGTTGCGGCGGGTCTGGGCATGGGCTGGTCGGACGAAGAAGCCGACCGCCGGATCCGTGACGCCTTCGTCTCCTCAAGCCCGCTGGATGATATCGCCTTCCCCCTCCTGGCCATGACCCGGGGGGAGAAGGTTCGGGCCAGGCTCTATGAGCATTTTGGCGACACCAGCATTTCCGACCTGTGGCTGCCCTTCTTCGCCGTTTCCTCGAACCTGACCACCGGCGCCTATCAAATCCACCGCAGCGGCCGCCTGACGGACGCCCTGCGCGCCACCATCGCCCTGCCCGGCGTGATGCCGCCGGCGACCCAGGGGGACGACGTCCTGGTGGACGGCGCGGTGCTGAACAACTTCCCCGCTGACGTGATGAGCGCCCTGCACCTGGGACCGGTGGTCGGCGTGGACGTCACCCGGGGTCGCAGCATCACCGCCCGGGACGTGGCGCGACCTTCATCTGTGTTTCGCTGGATCCTGTCGGGCGCCTGGCGCCAGGGCCCGCCCATCGTGTCGCTGCTGATGCGCGCGGCCACCGTGCCGACCGGGCGCGATCTCCGCGCCGCGCGGGAGAGCGTCGACCTGCTGGTCACCCCTGACATGACCGGGGTCGAGATCCGAAACTGGGAGGCCTACGATCCGGCGGTCACCGCGGGCTACCTGGCCATGGGTCAGGCGCTGGACCGGCTGACGGTCCCTGTCACCGAGCTTCGCCGACGCAAGGCGCTGAGCGAAGGCGGCGAAAAGGGCTGGCGCTGAAACGCCGCAGCGATCACGCAGACTTGGGTTTGCCAAACTCAGAATCCCATCCCATATTCGTTGTGGTGTTCAACAATTGAAAGGAGGTGATCCAGTGTCTCATTGTCATCTGTCGCAGTCGGTGACCGTAGCCTGGGCCTCCCACGAGGTTCGCGCCTAAGCGCTGCTAAGGTTGCGGGCCGCCGCACTAGCGGTCCGACAATGGAAGGGCCGGCCCCGACAATG
>JAHUZY010000203.1 GCA_019264505.1 Phenylobacterium sp.
GTACAGAGGAACTGGCGTTCTGATGGGACTGTTCTAGGTGAGTGAATCTTGGCGCCCGGGCGATAGTTCTTTCACTGAAGACAACGGGTTCGGAATAGGCGGCCCTCCGGGCCTGAGCGGCTTCGCGGACGGCGAGATCCGCCGCCTCCAATTCATCCAGCCGCGCCACGAGGGGAGCGAGATCATAGGCCTCGACGCCCGCCGGCCGATTGGCGCGGGTGTAGTCGCGGACCATGAAGCCGGCGGCCTCCAGGGCCCGTCTGTGGGCTCGGGCGTTGCTCTCGGTGCATCCCAGATAGTCGGCGATCAGGCTGGTCCCAGGCCACACGGTCGCCACGTCCTGTTCCAGGCGATCCTGGTTGAGGTGCTCGACATAGAGCAACAGCGTCATCCGCTGCTGCACGGTGAGCGTGGGCGTGCCCTTTAGCACCGCCGCGGCGATCCGCGCCACGGAGACGCCGGGCTGCCAGCGCCAGGCGCGGGCCTGCGCGCAGACCGCGTCAAAGTTAGGGGCGCGCTTGGCGAAACCTGGTCGCCAGTCGTCGCCGGATAAGGCCGTTCGCATACCGTCCCTTCCTGGCTGGGACGAGGCCAATTCACGGGCGCGAAACCGGCAGGCAAAAGACCATAGGTCTCCCGTTCGGGGCCTTGACGACGCAAAAAGCGCCCCCTAGGCTGGTCCCGATCAATCAAGCCGCTTCCACACGGCGCCTGCGATTTCCGAGAGCCTCCCGCGCCAACGGGGGGCTCTCGCCGTTTAGGGGTCTCGTCTAGGTCAAGATGAAGTCCTCTGAGGCGACCAGGCGCGCGCGAAGGGTCCGCCACGCGACTCAGTCGACGGCAGCGTTCAGTGAGTCTGACGAATCCTGAAGGCTTGGAATTGCACCCTTTTGGGTAAAAAGGGCCGATTCGGGCAGTTGACGCCGTTCGGGAAACGAGTCCGCCAAGCTGCGACTCAGTCCGCTAGGGGCGGTGGCTACCCGCATCGGCCACACCATCCATAGCGCTTATGACTGGATTGAGCCGTGCGGCGGGCCTTAACCCATCGACTCCAGGAGGGCCGCAAGGTGCGGACCCCAACGCCTCTCCCACGCCTCGCGGCGACGCGCGGCGGGCCGCCTATTCCGTTCGCTTCACCAGACCGGCGCGGCGCGCCCGCACCCGGGCGAAGAAGCGCTCCTTGACGCTCGAGAAGAGGGAAGGCGGCAGCATCCCGTAGGCGGCAGACTCGATCCCCTGGCCGGGCGCCGGCCGAAGATCGGGCCCGAGCCAGATGAAGCTGTTGCCCTCGCTGACGACGATCCACGAGCGCTCGCTGTCGAGCCCCAGGCGGGCCTTGGTCGCCGCCGGGAGCTCGACGGCGTCGTCAGGATCCTGCGGCGCCGTATGGGTGATCGGCAGGACATAGACCTTGGTGTCGGCGCCTTCGGTTGCGATGGCGACGATGATCGCGCAGGGCCGATCCTTGACACCCTCCTCGCGTCCAGCAGCATGCTCGCGCTGCCACAGGTAGGAATACCGGACGACGAGGCCGGGCTTCGGCTCCGGCCAGCTCACGCCTTCCGGTCTTCAAGTTCCGCGTCGAGATGGGCGAACTCGGCCGGAACCTCCGCCTTCGCGATCTGCTCGAGAACCGCGGCGGGCAGGTCAGCCGACTGGAACACTTGCCGGTCCCGTCGCTTCAGCCGCTCATACTCAGCCGCCGAGACCATCACCAGCCGATCGCGGCCATGCTTGGTGATGGTCACCGGCTCGCCCAGCGCGCGGTCGGCGAGGCTGCTGTAGTTCTTGATGAAATCGGCCGTCGAAACCCGCATGCCGAGCTCCTTTTTCTGAGTTATTCATATAACTCCGAAAACGGCGTATTGCCAGGGGCGTTGCATGCGGAGCTAACGCGGCGCGATCCCGGCCTCCGCCAAGGCGGTCCGCAGCGCGATCCAAGACTCGAAGATCAGGTCGGCCTCGCGGGCGTCGCCCGCGTGCCGGCGGGCGGTCTCACGGTCGGCGCGCTTGACGAACTGGGCGAGCGCCCAGGCCTCCTCGGCGTCCAGCGTCAGCGAGAGGTTCAGCGGGTCTGACATGAAGATCGGGCTCCTGGCGCGAGCTTCAGCGCGGCGCGATGCGCGGTCAAGCGCCGCCGTGAACGGCCGCCCGTCCGGGCGATCTGCTGGGTAAGCCGTTCGACAAAGGCCGAGAGCGCCGGGGCGGTCTCCAGGAGCGGCCGCGCGAAATCCAGCGCCTCGCGCGTGGCCTCGTCGGCCATGGCGGGCGACTGCGCCGCGGCGGCCAGGATCAGCTCGACGGCCTCCAGCTGCCGCTCGGTGAGCGCATCGGTCATTGCTCGATCACGCCTTCGATCGGGTCCAGGGCGATCCGCGTCACCACGAAGATGTCGAGGAGGAGCTGGGCCGGGTTCGGCTCGCTCCTGGGGTCGGCCACGAACCGGGTGGTCAGCGCCGCGATGTGCTGCAGCGTCTCTAGCATCGAGGCGGAATTGGCCAGGAGGTCGCGCGCCTGGGCGGCGGCTTCCTGGAATTCGTCGTCGTCGGCCCGGCGGAACGCCATCGCCTCGTCGATCTCCCGCACGAGGCGGGCGACGGCCTCGCGGGCCGGACGGGGATCCATCGCCATCATGCGCACGCGCCCATTGGCCGGCAGACCAGCCGGCGCACGCGCGCCCGGCGCTCGAAGCTGTCCACCAGCACCCAACGGCCGGTCCGGC
>JAHUZY010000480.1 GCA_019264505.1 Phenylobacterium sp.
GCGGGGGGACTGGAGTCGCGACCAAGTATGCGCCGACGGCGCCCTGGTCGGCCCAGGCGACGCCTGCCGACACCTCCGCCCTGCTGAAAACGGCTCTTCAGGGCGGCAAGCTCATCGATGAGGGCGCCGCGAGCCTTGATCTCTCCGGAGCGAGCTCCGACTACAAGAAACTCTTCGCCCTCTATCAGGGGCTGGGAACGCTGACCGCCCTGGCGGAGCGCGCCAACGCCAAGAACCTGACCAGCTTTGATTCGTCGCGCATCCTCGCAGCCTTCAACAAGGGCATGGCGGAGGTGGCCGGCTATGTAGACACCGCCGCCTTCGAAAAGGTCCGGCTCGGCTTCGCCGAAGTGTCCGACAGCTCTCGCGCGGCGATCGGCATCGCCCGGGCCAAGACCGAGTATGTCACCGCGCCCCTGGTCACGGGCGTCGCCGACAGCGCCGTGCCCGCCTTCGCCGGCGACGTCCGCTTCAACATCGCCGTCCAGCAGATCAATTCGAGCCAGACGGTCCAGATCGATCTGGCGGAGATGGGCGCCCAGACCCGCACCCTTCCCAATGTGATCAATCACATCAACGCCAAGCTCGAAGCCGCTGGCGTCACGACGCGATTCGCCCAGGAGCGGATCCCTGGCGCCGAGCGCTCCTATCAGTCGGGCGGCAAGACCATCAAACTGGCTGCGGCCCCCGATCAGTGGGCCATGAAGATCAAGACCGACATCACCGAGAAGGTCACCTTCCAGGCGGTGGCCACGGCGCCAGCGGTCTATCTGACGCAGAAGGTCGGCGACCCCGATCCGGACGGCAAGCCCGACACCAAGGACGGCGTCCAGGTCAATCAGCTCCTCAAGTTCCAGACCGAGGCCGGCGTCGTGCCGACGCCCCTGCAGCCCACCGGCGAGGCCAACTGGGTCGAGGGGCGCATCTTCGCCAAACCGCTTGAGGGCGCCATCGAGACCGTGCGCGCCACCCAGGTCGGCGGCGACGGCTCCGTCTATGTGCTGGCCGACATCACCGGTCCGGCCGGCGGTCAGTCGATCAAGGGCGAGCGCGACGTCGCCCTGATGAAGTACGATTCCGCCGGCAAGCTGCTCTACACCCGTGTCCTGGGCGCGGCCGAGGACGCCAAGGGTCTGGCCCTGGCGGTTTCCGCCGATGGTCAAGTGGCGGTGGCGGGCTCGGTGACCGGCGGGCTGAACGGCGCCGTGGACGGCCCGCTGAACTCCAGCACCTCGGCCGCCCTGGCAGACAAGAGCGACAGCTTCGTCACGGTTTTCAACGCCAAGGGCGAAGAGCTCTGGACCGCCCGTCGCGGCGCGCGCCTGGAGGACGAGGCCAGCCAGATCACCTTCGGACCCGATGGCAAGGTCTATGTGGCAGGCCGCTCCCAATCGACCATGCCGGGAACCACCGCGCTCGGCGGCTGGGATTCCTATGTCGAAGGCTTCGGCGTCAACGCCAAGGGCGAACCCCAGGCCCTGTTCACCCAGAGCTTCGGCACGGCCGCAGACGACCGGCCTGCGGGCCTCGTCCTTGATGGCAACGCCCTGGTCACCGCCAGCGTCGAGGATGGCCGCGCCGTGGTGCGCCGTTTCGACATCTCCAGCGGCGCGCCGGTTCAGACCGCCATGCGCGATCTGGGCGACCTCCAGGGCGGCTCCATCACGGGCCTGGCGCTGGACGGCGGCCAACTGGTCATCGCGGGCTCGACCCGCAATGCGGCCCTCGACGCGGGGACCGTGACGCGGGCCCATGCGGGCGGCGTCGACGCCTTCGCCGCCCAGATTTCGGCCGACCTCTCGATGACGCCTGGCGACGCCGTGGCCTACTATGGCGGGGCAGGGGACGACAGGGCCGCCGGCCTCGCCGTCTCCAATGGCCAGGTCTGGATCACCGGTCAGGCGGGCGGAGCCCTTCCGGACCTCGCGGCCATGGGCGAGGCCGATGGTTTCCTGGCGCGGCTGGATGTCGCCGCTGGCGCGGTGGCCTGGTCTCAACAGTTCACCGGCAAGGACGGGCACGCCGTCCCCGGCTCCATCGCCATCGCCCAACAGGGCGCCAGCGTCCTTGATCGCCTGGGCCTTCCCACCGGCGAGCTCAGCTTCAGCGGTTCCTCCAAGCTGACCGCGGTCAGCGCGCTTCGGGCCGGCGACCAGTTCAACATCGCGGTCAATGGCGGCCGGCCCAAGGCCATCACCATCGCTGTGGACGAGACCCTTGAGAGCCTGATGCTCAAGATCCGCCGGGCGACCGGCTTTCAGGTCAAGGTGGACACCGCCGTCACCGACGGCGTGCGTCGCCTTCAGATCAAGCCTCTGAACGACCGCTCCGTGATCGAGCTGACTCCGGCGGCTGCGGGCCAGGACGCCCTGTCGATCCTGGGGCTCAAGGAAGGCGTGATCCGGGCCAGCAAGATCGAGGATGGCAAGACGGTATCGGCCGACGGCAAGGCCAACTTCTACGGCCTGGGACTTCACTCGGGGATCAATCTGAGCGGTCCCGAGCAGGTCAGGCACGCCATCTCCGAGCTGACCCAGGCCCAGGGCGTGATCCGCAAAATCTATACCGACCTGCGCGACGCGGCCACGCCCAAGAGCGTGCTGGCTCAGCGGGAGGCCGCCAGCACCGGCCAGGCGCCGGCCTATATGACCGCCAGGATCGCCAACTATCAGGCGGCGCTCGATCGACTTACCGGTGGCGGGTAGGGGCCTTCTTGAAACCTTCGCACGGTCGGTCTAGAGCCGCCCGTGATCGCGCAGGCCGGTCCTGCGCGGGCCAGGATCGCAATTTTATCGGGGCGTTTGGGCCCCCGATGTGGTCTTTGGCAGGAATCCCCGCGTGCGAGGCCCCATGGACTTCCTGAACGACCGACGCGTTGTGCTGTCTCTCATTGGCGGGGCGCTGGCCCTGCTGGCGGGCATGGGCATCGCCGTGGGCCTGCTGGCGCGCGGCGGTGATGAGCCGGCTGAGGATCCGCCGGCCTCCAAGGCGGGCCTTGTGGTCGAGACGACCGAGATGGACGACGGCCGCCTTGATCCGGCCAGACCGCTGCGCTGCTTCGTTGGTGGTCAGTTCGTGGGCGAGGTGACCCTGAGCGAATGCGCCCAGCGCAATGGCGTGGCCACCGGCGCCCTGGATGTCGGGGTCGACGAGACCGGCGCCCTCGCCGCGGCCGACGCGGCGGGCACCGTGCTGACCCCGCTGCCGCCGCCGGTGGAGACGGTGACGCCCGCGGCTGCGGCGCCAGGCGAGGCGACTGCGCCCTCGGCCACTGAAACCGCCGCCCAGGCCGCCCCCGCCGGCGCCTGCTGGCGCTATACAGACGCCGAATGGCGTCGCCTGCCTGGCGACCTGACCCTCAACGCCTGTGTCC
>JAHUZY010000171.1 GCA_019264505.1 Phenylobacterium sp.
GCCGCAGACCGTGCGAATTTTCCGCGATGGCGAGATGTCCGAGGTGTCCGTCCGATGAGGATCCCAGGCCTCTCACTGCTGATCGCCGCCAGCCTGTTGGCGGTGTCTTTCCCCGTCGCAGCCCAGGACCTGGCCGGCGGACGTTCCGATCCCCGTCAGGGCTCCACCATCCGGGTGGACCTGGCCGGCGGCGGCGCCACCCAATCCCTGACCCTGCCCCGGGGCAAGTCGGCGATCATCGAGCTGCCGGTGGACGCCCGGGACGTGCTGGTGACCAATCCCGAGGTGGCTGACGCGGTGCTGCGCTCGCCCCGGCGGATCTATGTGCTGGGCGTGGCGGCGGGTCAGACCGACGCGGTCTTCTTCGACGGCGCCGGACGGCGCATCCTGTCCCTCGATATCCGGGTCGACCAGGACACCGGCGCGGTGGCCCAGACCATCAACCGCCTGCTGCCCCGGGCCCGGGTGCGGGTGGACGCCATGAACGACAGCCTGATCCTGTCCGGCGAGGTCATGAGCCTGGCTGACGCCGACAAGGCGGTGCAGATCGCCCGCGCCGCGGTGGCCAGACCCGAGCAGGTGCTCAACATGCTGTCCATCGCCGGCAAGGACCAGGTGATGCTGAAGGTGCGCATCGTCGAGGTGCAGCGCAATGTGATCAAGCAGCTGGGCTTCAACACCAATGCGGTGCTGAACCAGCTGGGCGAGCCGCAGTACATGTTCAGCAACGCCGCCAGCTACGCCATCAATGGCGGCCTGGTGGGCGGTCTGACCGGGGGCTACAAGCTCGACACCACCAAACAGCCG
The DNA here is from genome assembly GCA_019264505.1 of Phenylobacterium sp. GTDB lineage: Bacteria > Pseudomonadota > Alphaproteobacteria > Caulobacterales > Caulobacteraceae > Phenylobacterium. The sequence goes on from JAHUZY010000171.1 coordinate 808, forward strand.
ATCATGCAGTTCCCGTGCGGCTGGCCCGACCAGCCGGACGTGCTCTGCGACAATGTCGTGCGCAGCGGCGGCAATTCCGACACCGCGACCATCAAGGAAGGCCTGGCCGGCGATCCGGGCCTCAACCAGGCCGAGGGCATGATCGAGGCCTTCGAGCGGGTGGGTCTGGTGCGCACCCTGGCCGAGCCCAATCTGACGGCGGTGTCTGGCGAGGCGGCCAAGTTCCTGGCCGGCGGGGAATTCCCTGTGCCGGTGGGGCAGGACGACGCCGGCCGCGTGACCATCGAATTCAAGCCCTTCGGCGTGGGCCTCGGCTTCACCCCGGTGGTGCTGTCGGGCGGGCGGATCTCCCTGAAGATCTCCACCGAGGTCTCGGAGCTGACCAATGAGGGCTCCTTCTCCCTGTCCAACGGCGCCGGCGCGCCCAGCCTGGTGATCCCGGCCCTGACCGTGCGCCGGGCCGAGACCATGGTCGAGCTGCCATCCGGCGGGGCGATGATGATCGCCGGACTGCTGCGGGAGCAGACCAAGCAGGCGATCGACTCCCTGCCCGGCATGATGAACCTGCCGGTCCTGGGGGGCCTGTTCCGGTCGCGGGACTATCTGATGGGCGAGAGCGAGCTGGTGGTCATCGTGACCCCCTATCTGGTCCAGTCCACCTCGCCGGACCGCCTGCAGACCCCGGCCGATGGGCTGCAGATCGCCAGCGACCCTGAGACCCTGCTGCTGGGCCGGCTGAACCGCGCCTACAAGGCCAGGCCCCAGCCCCCTGGCGCGCCGGCCTATCAGGGCCCCTACGGCTATGTGATCGAGTGAGCGCCGCCATGTCCAAGTCCCTGCGCCATCTCATGCCCCTGATCCTGATCGCCGGCCTGAGCGCCTGCGCCTCGGCGCCGCCCCCGCGGGAGGGCGCGGTGATCGATCCGCGCACGCCGCTGGACCAGTACCGCGCCCAGGTGATCCCCCAGGCCGACCAGGTCCGCCTGGCGATCCACGCCCAGGGGATTTCCGGGCCGCAGGCCGACGCCCTGGCCAGCCTGGTCCAGGCCTGGCGGACGAACGACGGCGGCCCGATCCGGCTGCAGTCGCCGGTGGGCGCGGCGGACTCAGCGGCCGCCTATCGGATGGGCGAGAGCGTGCGGGCCTTCCTGGTCTCGCAGGGGGTGCCCTACAGCGACATCCAGGTGGCGGGCTACGACGCCGCCGGCCAAGCCAGCGCGCCCATGGTGGTGGGCTATGAGCGCTATGTGGCGCAGGTTCCCCGCTGCGGCCAGGCCTGGGACAACCTCACCAGCACCTCGGCCAACGCCGCCTCGGCCAATTTCGGGTGCTCGGTGAACGCCAATTTCGCCGCCCAGCTGGCCAATCCCGGCGACCTCGCCCGGCCCCGGGACATGGACCCCGCCGACGCGGCCCGCCGCGCCGAGGTGCTGACCAGGTATCGCATCGGCGAACCCACCGCGACCAAGGCCGACGAGCAGGCCAAGGGCGCCCTGTCCCAGGCGGTTCAGTAGGTGGCCATGCGCACGCAGAGCGGACATGACCCCTTCGACCTCGACTTTGAGGCCGACGACGACTTCGGCCCGGCCCGGGACGACGGCTGGCGCAGCGCCGGCGAGACCGGCGGGCGGGGCGGGGCGGCGGTCGATCCCTTCGCCGACCTGGCGCCGGCGGCTCCCCGCGCGCGCGGCGCCTGATCCGTTCGAGGATGACTACGAGGCGCCCCGCGCCGCAGCGCCGGCTGCCCCCGCAGAGACGAATCCCGTCCATGAGATGATGGCCACGGCCGAGGCCGCCTTCGGCGACTCGACCCTGCCGCGGATCACCATCCACGCCTTCACCGAACGCGACCGCACAGCCGACGTCATCGAGCACGCCGCCAAGGACCGGCGGATGGAGCGGGCCAGCGTCACGGTACGCGAGGGCGGCCTGGCTGCGGCCGTCGTCGCCTATCAGAACCAGCCGACCCCGCCGCTGCTGGTGGTGGAGTGCGGCGAGAGCGCCGAGCGGCTGCTGGCCCATCTCGACCAGCTGGCCGAGGTCTGCGATCCCGGCTCCAAGGTGGTGGTGATCGGGGCGGCCAATGACATCGCCCTGTACCGCGAGCTGATGCGCCGCGGCGTCAGCGAATATCTGGTGCCGCCGTTCAAGCCTCTGCAGTTCGTCCGCTCGCTCTGCGGCCTCTATGCTGATCCGAGCGCCCCCTTCGTCGGCCGGCAGATCGCGTTCTGCGGCGCCAAGGGCGGGGTGGGCGTCTCCACCATCGCGCACAATGTGGCCTATGCGATCACCGAGCGTCTGGCGGCCAATGCGGTGCTGGTGGATCTCGACCTGCCGTTCGGCACCGCCGGCCTCGACTTCAACCAGGACCCCCTGCAAGGGGTGGCCGACGCCCTGGGGGAGCCCGACCGCCTCGATCCCGTCCTGATGGACCGGATGATGGCCCGTTGCAGCGACCGGCTCAGCCTGTTCGCCGCCCCGGCGACCCTCGATCAGGACTATGACATTTCGGCCGAGGCCTTCGAGGAGGTCACTCAGAAGATCCGCGGCGCCGCGCCCTTCGTGGTGCTGGACCTGCCCCACGTCTGGACCGCCTGGAAGCGGCGTATCCTGCTGTCGTCGGATGATCTGGTGATCGTCGCCGAGCCGGACCTGGCCTCCCTGCGCAACGCCAAGAACCTGGTGGACCTGGTGCGCCGCGCAAGGCCCAACGACGCCCCGCCCCGGCTGGTGCTGAATCAGGTCGGCGTGCCCGGCCGCCCGGAAATTCCGGTGAAGGATTTCGGCGAGGCCCTGAACCTCACGCCGGCCCTGATCCTGCCCTTCGAGCCCAAGCTGTTTGGTCAGGCGGCCAATAACGGCCAGATGCTGGCCGAGGTTGCGCCCCGGTCCAAGACCGCCGAGGCGCTCAACGACCTGGCCCAGCAGATCAGCCGGCGCGAGCCGCCGGTGGCGCAGAAGTCCTCGCTGCTGGCCAGCCTGTTCCGGCGGAAATAGCCATGTTCGGAAAGCGCGCCGCCGACGCTGAGGCTCCCCCGACCCGCGCCCCGCAGGCGCGTCCGGCGGCCCCCTCGGCTGCGCCGCCTCCGGCCGACAAGGCCGCCGCCCCCATCGCCACCCGGCCGC
>JAHUZY010000496.1 GCA_019264505.1 Phenylobacterium sp.
AAATGGGCGGCGGAACCTAGGCGCCGCGCCGCCCGATGGCAAGGTGGGCGATCAGCGGCCTATTCGCTGGCGCTGGCGGCGGCGCGGGCGGCCACGCCCCGGGCGATGGCGGCGTTCAGCTCGCGGACGGCGACGGCGGGCCCTTCAGGGTGGGCCCAGACCCCGGCCGAGACGGCGAGGAAGTCGGCGCCGGCCGCCGCCAGCCCCGCGGCGTTGTCGACCGTGATCCCGCCGATCGCCACGCAGGGGATCTCCATGGACTCCTGCCAGATGGTCAGCAGGTCGGGTTCGGCCCGGGTGGGCGCCTCCTTGGTGGTGGTGGGGAAGAAGGCGCCGAAGGCCACATAGTCGGCCCCGGCCTCGGCGGCTTCCATGGCCAGATGCCGGCTGTCATGACAGGTGACGCCGATCATGGCGTCCTTGCCCATGATCCTGCGCGCCTCCCGGCAGGGCGGGTCGTCCTGGCCCACATGTACCCCATCGCAGCCGAGGGCGGCGGCCAGGTCAGGCCGGTCATTGAGGATCACCGCCACGTCCCGGCTGTGTGCGATGGGCATGATGACGTCGACGGCCGCGGCGATCACCTCGTCGGACGCGCCCTTCAGCCGGACCTGCAGGGCGGCCACGTCGCCCGCGTCGAGCGCCTGGGCCAGGGTGTGGCCGAAGGCCGCCAGATCATCCAGGACCGGCGGGGTGAGCAGATAGAGGCGGCAGTCGGGCGGCGTGGTCATGGGCCGCTTCTAGCCCCGCGAGGCGGCGAAGGGGAGGGGGCTCATTCCAGCCCGAGCAGGGCGCGCAGGGCGTAGGCCACCGCCCCAGTGGCCGCCATGCCCCCCAGGGCCAGGGCGATGAACCAGGCCAGCCGGCGATGAAGGGGCTGGCGGGGCGCTTCGGCGTCCGGAGGGCCTTCAATGATATCCGGCATCGGCCCCCACCTTGCCGCGGAACACCCAGTAGACCCAGACCGTGTAGCCCAGGATCACCGGCAACAGGATGACCAGCCCCGCCAGCATCAGGCCCAGCGCATTCTCCGCCGAGGCCGCCTGGCGGAAGGTCAGGTCGTAGGGGACGATGTTGGGGAAGAAGCCCACCGCCAGCCCCAGATAACCGGACACGAAGACCGTCAGGCTCCCCAGGAACGGCGCCACATGGCCGCCCCTGGCCAGGCCCCAGACCACGAGACCGAGGCCCGCCAGACCCAGCAGGGGGATGGGCGAGAGCAGGGCGAGGCGGGCGAGATCGAAGGCGCCGTCCTCGAACCCCCAGCGGAGCGCCACCTGCGGGTGGACAAACAGGGTGGCGAAGCTGACCACCGCCAGCAGGGCGGCGCTGGCGATCACGGCCCGCCAGGCCCACCGGCGGGCGTCTCCGTGCAGGTCGTCTTCCGTCCGCCAGATCAGCCAGGTGGAGCCCAGGAGGGCGTAGGCGGCGGTCAGGCCGACGGCCACCAGCAGGGTGTAGGGGGTGAGCCAGTCGAAGGGGCCGCCGCCGAACGCCTCGCCGTTGAGGGTGACGCCCTGGATGAAGCCCCCCAGCACCAGCCCCTGCGACAGGGCCGCCACGGTGGAGCCGCCGGCGAAGGCGCCGGTCCAGAAGGCCTTGCCCCGGGTCCGCCCCCGGGCGCGGAACTCGAAGGCGACGCCCCGCAGGATCAGGGCCATCATCATCAGCAGGATGGGGATGTAGAGGGCCGGCATGATGATGGCGTAGGCCAGTGGAAAGGCGGCGAACAGCCCGCCGCCCCCCAGGACCAGCCAGGTCTCGTTGCCGTCCCAGTAGGGGGCGATGGAGTTCATCATCGTGTCCCGGTCGCGGGGTGACCGGGCGAAGGGGAACAGGATGCCGATGCCCAGGTCGAAGCCGTCGAGCATCACATAGAGCAGGACCGCCAGGGCGATGACCCCGGCCCAGATGAGGGGCAGGTCGAGATCCATCAGCGATCCTCCTTATCGGGCGGGCCGGGGTCCTCCGGCGCGGCCGACAGCGGTGTGCCGGGCGCCCTGTCCTGGCGGGGCGGCGGCTCATGGGCGCCGGCCACAGGCCCCTCCGCCAGCAGGCGCAGGATGTAGAGCGCCCCGACGCTGAAGACGATGGCGTAGACCACCAGGAAGGCCAGCAGCGAGGCCGAAACCGCGCCGGCCCCGATGGGCGACACCGCATCCTCCGTGCGCAGGACGCCATAGATGACATAGGGCTGGCGGCCAACCTCGGCGACGATCCAGCCGGAGATCACCGCCACGAAGCCGGCCGGCCCCATGGCCACACAGGCCCGCAGGAAGGCGGGGCTGCGGACGATCCGACCCCGCCAGGCGAGCCAGGCCCCCCAGGCGCCGAGGGCGATCATGGCCAGGCCCAGCCCCACCATCACGCGGAAGGCCCAGAAGACGATGAAGACGGGCGGCCGATCCTCCGGCGCGAAGGCCTTGAGGCCCTGGACCTCCGCCTCCGTCGAGCCGGCGGTGATCAGGCTGCCGAGCTTGGGAATGGACAACTCCCAGTGGTTGCCCTCGATCTCGCGGTCAGGCCAGGCGGCGATGTGGAAGGCCTGTTCGCTGCGGGTCTCCCAGAAGGCCTCGATGGCGGCCAGCTTGGCCGGCTGATGCTCCAGGACGTCCTTGCCCGAAAGGTCGCCCGCCAGAAGCTGAAGCGGGGCGACGATGGCCAGCATGCCGATAGCCATCTTCAGCGCCATGGCCGACTCCGCCTCGCTGGAGTCCTTCAGCAGCCGGAAGGCGCTGGCGGCGGCCACCACCAGGGCGGTGGTGAGATAGGCGGCCAGGACCATGTGAGTCAGTCGCATGGGGAAGGTGGGCGAGAAGATCACCTGCAGCCAGTTCACCGCCACCAGGCCCTCCTCCACCGTGCCGGCGAAACCCGACGGGCTCTGCATCCAGCTGTTGGCCGAGATGATCCAGAAGGCGGAGGTGAGCGTGCCGAGCGCCACCAGGACGGTGGAGGTGAAGTGAAGCCCTGGCCCCACCTTCTTCCACCCAAACAGCATCACCCCCAGGAAGCTCGCCTCCAGGAAAAAGGCGGCCAGGACTTCGAAGGCGAAAAGCGGCCCGATCACCGGACCGGCGACAGCGGAAAAGACGCTCCAGTTGGTGCCGAGCTGGTAGCTCATCACCACGCCGCTGACGACACCCATGCCGAAGGACAGGGCGAAGATCTTCACCCAGAAGAGATAGAGGGTCTTGAAAGTTTCGTTGCGGGTCAGCAGCCACAGACCCTCTAGAACAGCGAGATAGCTCGCCAGTCCTATAGTGAAGCTTGGGAAGATGATGTGAAAAGCGATAGTGAAGGCGAACTGAATTCGCGACAGCAGGAGCGCGTCGAATTCCATCTGGCCCTCACTCTCCAGGCGGCTCGTTAAAAGCGGCCGGAGTCTTGCGCCCGCAGGCGGCCCTGACCAAGGCTGCAGGGCGCGTCATAGAGTCGCGGTGGGGGACGTCAACCAAGCTGCAAATGACTTGCAAGCACGTTCGCATCTGCTAGATATCTCGGGGTCGCCTCGGGAGTCGCACCGCTCGTGTACGTCTGTAATTGCAACGGTATTCGCGAACGTGAGGTTCGCGCCGCGGTCGCCTCCGGCGCCACCCGGCCGTCGGAAATTTTCCGCGCCTGCGACGCTCAGCCCCAATGCGCCCGCTGCGTCTGCGACATGCGCGAGATCCTCCAGGAACAGCGTCAGGCCCTGCGCTACGCCGCCGAATAGGCCGGCCGTTCAAGGTCCCTGCGCTGCTTTCTTCGACAGCGCAAATCACTTGCAAACATAGGCTTTGACACGACGCGGCCTTCGCATGAGGTTGCGTGAAAATCTGTATGCGGCGTGAGGAAAGGAGCCACACATGCAAGGCGATAAGGCTGTCATCCGAATGCTGAACGCAGTGCTTACCAATGAGCTGACTGCGGTGAACCAGTATTTCCTGCATGCGCGCATGTTCGAAAACTGGGGTCTGCGCCGCCTCGGCAAGATCGTCTATGAAGAATCCATCGGCGAGATGAAGCACGCCGACAAGCTGATCAACCGCATCCTCTTCCTTGAGGGCCTGCCGAACCTGCAGGACCTGCACAAGCTCAAGGTGGGCGAGACCGTCGGCGAGTGCCTGGAGTCTGATCTGGCGGTCGAAACCGGCGGCCGGGCCACCCTGATCGAAGGCATTCAGCTCTGCGAAAGCGTCGCCGACTATGTGTCGCGCGAACTGCTGCGGGAAATCCTCTCCGACACCGAAGAGCATATCGACTATCTCGAAACCCAGCTCCTGCTCCTGAAGTCGCTCGGCGAAGCCAACTTCATGCAGAGCGCCATGGGCGAGATGGAAGGCTGAACGCTCGAGCGATCTCGCTTCGAGGCTGACATGAAAACGCC
>JAHUZY010000497.1 GCA_019264505.1 Phenylobacterium sp.
AGGCCGGGGGTTTTCATTTGGGGGACGCCTGCGACGCCTCGGCCTGAAGCCGGTCGATATGCTGGCGGATATGGGCGGCTTCCGCCGGGGTGCGAGCCAGGGCGATGGCGCGGTCAAAGGCTTCCCTCGCCTCGCCCGAACGGCCCTCTTCCAGCAACATGGCCCCGCGCACGCCGTGGAAATGAAAATAGGCCGACAGCCGCTCGCCCAGGGGTTCGATCAGGGCCAGGGCGGCCTGCGCCCCCTCGGTCTTGGACACGGCCACGGCGCGGTTCAGGGTCACCACCGGCGAGGGCATGTGATGCTCCAGGGCCTGGTAGAGGCCCGCAATCTGCGGCCAGTCGGTGTCCGCAGACCGGGGTGACCTGGCATGCAGGGCGGCGATGGCCGCCTGGATCTGATAGGCGCCGGGCTGGCGATGGCGAACGGCCTTGTCGATCAGGGCCAGCCCCTCGGCGATCATTCGCCCATTCCAGCGGCTGCGGTCCTGATCCTCCATCAGGATGATGGCGCCGTCGGCGTCGAAACGGGCCTGGGCCCGGGCGTGCTGCAGCAGCATCAGGGCGGTCAGCCCCATGACCTCCGGCTCGGCGGGAAACAGCCGCAGCAGCAGGCGGCCAAGGCGGATGGCCTCATCGCAGAGGCCGCTGCGCAGGGGCGCCTCGCCGCCGCTGGCCGAATAGCCCTCGTTGAACAGCAGGTAGACCATGGCCATCACTGCGGCCAGGCGCTCGGCTCGCTCCACCGCGCCTGGGGTCTCGAAGGGCGTGCCGGCCTTGGCCACCCTGGCCTTGGCCCTGGTGATCCGCTGCTCCATGGCGCTCTCGCCCACCAGAAAGGCTCGAGCGATCTCGGAGACGCTCAGCCCACAGACGATCCGCAGGGCCAGGGCGATCTGCTGGGTGGCCGGCAGGTCGGGATGGCAGCAGATGAACAGCAGGCGAAGCACGTCGTCGCGATAGTCGGCGCCGTCCAGCCGCTCGGCCAGATCGGTCTCGGCATCCTCCAGGTCGGAGATCAGCACCTCCTGGGGCAGCGGGGCCTCCCTCGCCTTGCGGCGGACGGAGTCCAACGCCGCATTGCGGCCGACGAAGATCAGCCAGGCGGTCGGATCCCGGGGCGGGCCCTTGTCCGGCCAGTTCCGCAAGGCCCGCAGGCTCGCCTCTTGAAAGGCCTCTTCGGCGATGTCCAGGTCCCGGAAATAGCGCAGCAGGGCGGCCATGGCCTGGGGTCGCGCCGCGGCGAGCGCCCCGTCGATCCAGGCCAGGTCGCTCATCAGCGCGCCTCCTGCGGCAGGCTGCTGGGGTAGAAGACCCCGATGGGCCGCAGTTCGTAGGCGCCGCCGGGATTGGCCCGGCCAAGCTCCTGCGCCACGGCGAGGGCCTGGTCGAGATCGTCGCAGTCGACGATGTAGAAGCCGAGCAGCTGCTCCTTGGTCTCCGCGAACGGACCATCCAGCACCAGCGGCGGCTCGCTGTCCTTGCGCAGGGTCGTCGCCGCCGAGGTCGGCAGCAGGCGGGCCACCGGGCCAAGCCGCCCCTCGGTGGCCAGCCTCTGATGAACGACCTCCAGCTTTTCCATCACCGCGTCGTCCTCGTCCTTGGACCAGCCGCCGACGATGGCTTCGGAGTGATAGCAGAGGATGGCGTAGAGCATGGGCGAGCCTTCTGTTGATCCTAGGACGCCCGATTATGCCCAGGCCCGACAGGGTGTCTGCGGAAATTGCGCCCAATCCCTAGGTCGGGCGCCCCGCCGTCTCGCCAAGCCGGGCGATATTCGCTATCGCAGCCCCTGCACATGCGGGGGCCGGCTTGGACCAGAATTCTCTCATCAGCGTCATCATCCTCGGCATCATCGAGGGTCTGACCGAGTTTCTCCCCGTCTCCTCTACCGGCCACCTGATCCTGGCCGCCGAACTTCTGGGGTTTAAGGGGCCGGCCGAGAGCACCTTCAAGATCGTGGTGCAGTTGGGCGCCATCCTGGCGGTGCTGGTGGTCTATGCTCAACGCTTCATCGGCGTCGGTCTGGGCGCCCTGCAGGCCAAACCCGCCGACCTCGCCTTCGTCCGAAACCTCGCCCTGGCGGTGCTGCCGGCCATGGTGATCGGCGTATTCGCCTATGACGCCATCAAGCTCATGCTGGAAAACCCCACCATCGTGGCGGTGATGCTGATCGTGGGCGGCGTGGCCATCCTGATCATCGAGCGCATCGCGCCGCCGCCGGTGATCCACGGGATTGAGGAGCTGTCCTGGCGCAACGCCCTGCTGATCGGCCTCTTTCAGTGCATGGCCATGATCCCGGGGGTCTCCCGGTCCGGCGCCACCATCATGGGGTCGCTGATGCTGGGGGTTGAGCGCAAGACCGCGGCGGAGTTCACCTTTTTCCTGGCGGCGCCGACCATGGTGGCGGCCACAGCCTATGACCTGCTGCAGTCCTGGGACCAGCTGAACTTCGACGACTTCACCGGCATCGCCATCGGTTTTGCGGTCGCGTTCCTCACCGCCCTTCTGGTGGTCAAGAGCCTGATCGCCGTGGTCGGCCGCTACGGCTTCGCGCCGTTCGCCTGGTACCGGATCGCGCTGGGCTCCGCCGCCCTGGCCTTCCTCTACCTGGCCTGATCCCTCCGCCGCCCCAGGAACCTCGGCCGCGGCGCCGGGTTCCATCCGTGGGGGCCATCGGAGGCTTGATATGACCACAGACATCAAAGATCCCGCCGCAGTCGAGCGCAGGCTATGGGACGAAATCGAAAAGGATCAGGTCGGCATGCTGGGCGTTGCGGGTGGCGCAGCCCACCATCTGCAGCCCATGACCGCCTTTGTCGAACCCGCCGCCAACCGGCTGTGGTTCTTCACCCGCCACGACACAGATCTGGTCCGTGAGATCGGACCTGGCCACAAGGCGATGTTCGTTTTCCAGCAGCGGGATCTGCGCGCCTGCATCGGCGGCCATCTCACGCTCACCCAGGACCGTGAGCGCATGGACCGCTATTGGAACGCCGTTGTCGCCGCCTGGTATCCGGAGGGCAAGGACGACCCCAGCCTCACCCTGCTGCGCCTCGACTGCGACGACGCCCAGGTCTGGCTCTCGCAGGTTGGCCCCGTACGTTTCGCCTGGGAGATCGCCAAGGCCAACGCCACGGGCACGCCCCCCGACCTTGGAGGTCGGGCGGAGGTGCGGTTCACCTAGATGACTTTCCGACAGGTGTGACGTGGGTGTCGGATCAAAAATTCTCTACCCTTATGATTTAGAGCCCAAGCAAAAACCCCCCGACCCTTACGGGCAGGGGGTTCGGCGTTTCAGGCGCGATCAGGGCGAGGTGAGATCACCCCGCCCTGGCCAGACTGCTTAGCGGTCGACGCCGGGGATCGGCCGGACGACCGGATCGGCGGTCCGTCCGGTGGTCGCGTCGGCCTCCCCATAGGGCTCGGCGCCGCCCTGGCCGGCGAAGGAGCGATCCTCGGCGAAGCGACGACGCTCAACCTGGATTTCCTCGACGGTGTAGGGCTGGGCTTCCGGGTCGAACCGCGTCCAGCCGGAGTCACGATAGGCCGGGCCACGGGCCTGGGCGCTCACGCCCCGCTGCTGATCGAGAATCTGCTCAAGACGCGGGGCGTCGTCGCCCTCGACCTTCACGCTCACCAGGGTGCCGCCACGGCGAACGCCTTCAGCATAGACATGGGCCTCGTCGTCGGAGTGCCCGGCCTCCTTCAGGGCGCCCAGCAGGCCGCCCGTGGCGCCGCCGGCGGCTGCGCCGATGGCCGCGCCAACGGCGGTGGAGGCCAGCCAGCCGGCCGCCACCACAGGCCCGAGGCCCGGAATGGCCAGCATGCCAAGGCCCGCCAGAAGACCGCCGGCGCCGCCGATCAGGCCGCCAGTCGCCGCACCCTTGCCGGCGCCGTCAGCGACATCGTTCTCACCGTCGCCGTTGCGGTCGCCGAGGGGGCCGCCGCGGGTCTTGGCTTCGTCGTGATGATGGCCCGCATGCCAGTTGTCGGCATTGTTCGACACCAGGCTGATGCGGTCGTGGTGGACGCCCGCGCGCTCCAGATCGTCAACGGCGCGGAGGGCTTCGGTGTGGCTGTCAAACAGCCGGGTCACGGTCTTTGTCATGGGATCTGTTCCTTGGATGGGGGTCAGTTGGCGGCCGGAGTCACGGCGCCGCGATAGTCGACGGAGACCTGGACCTGAGCGCCGTCGCGCTGGGCGGTCCCGGTCCAGACGCCCTGGTCGTCCTGGGTCAGCGCGCTGACCTCGGTGTAGCCGGCGGACTCGATGGCGCTGCGGGCCTGGCCCTCGGTGAACGAGTTGGCGCCCGG
>JAHUZY010000500.1 GCA_019264505.1 Phenylobacterium sp.
CCCAGGAGGCCCGTGTCCTGAACCAGGAGATGGCCGCCCTCGGCGCCTGGAACCCCATCGGCGGCATGGGCGTGGGCATGTTCGGGCCCACCCTGCTGGAATACGGCACCGAGGATCAGAAGAAGAAGTACATCCCCGACATCGCCACGGCCAAGGTGCGCTGGTGCCAGGGCTTCTCCGAACCGGGCGCCGGCTCCGACCTCGCCGCCCTGCAGACCAAGGCCGAGGACAAGGGCGATCACTGGCTGGTCAACGGTCAGAAGATCTGGACCTCCGGCGGCCAGTGGGCGGACATGATCTTCTGCCTGGTGCGCACCGATCAGACCAAGAAGCATGAAGGCATCTCTTTCGTGGTCTTCTCGATGCATCAGCCCGGCGTCGAGGTTCGCCCGATCCGCCTGATCGCCGGCTCCTCGCCCTTCTGCGAGACCTTCTTCACCGACGTGAAGGTGCCCAAGGAAAACCTGATCGGCCCGCTGAACGGCGGCTGGACGGTGGCCAAGCGCCTGCTGCAGCATGAACGCAGCGGCATGGGCGGCCGGGCCGGTGAAGGCGGCAAGCGCGAAGCCCTCGGCGTCGTCGCCAAGAAGTATGTGGGCGAGGACGAGCAGGGCCGGCTGGCCGATCTCGACCTGCGCACCCGCATCGTCATGAACGACATGGACCTCAAGGCCCTGCAGCAGACCGTCAAGCGCGCGGCTCTGGAGGCCAAGGGGAATTCCGGTCCTTCGGCCACCACCTCGATCATGAAGAACGCCAACATGAAGGTGGCGCAGGATCGGGCCGAGCTGACCCTGGAGTTCATGGGTCATCAGGGTCTGGGCTGGGAGGGCGCAGACTTCACCGAGGAAGAGCTGGCCGCTGTCCGCGGCTGGCTGGCCGGCAAGGCGGGCTCGATTTACGGCGGGTCCAATGAGGTGCAGAACAACATCATTTCCAAGCGCATCCTCGGCCTGCCGGACGCTGCGCCGTCGAAATGATTACAACGACTGATTTTCAAGGAGAATTTTAATGGCTGATTTTGGCGGCTCTGATCTGGACGCCTTCCGCACGGAAGCGCGCGACTGGATCGAAGCCAACTTCCCCAAGTCCCTGAAGGGCAAGGGGAGCATGATGATGCGCGAAGAGCGGTCCGAACCGACCCCGGACATGGACGCCTGGCGCAAGGCCATGGGCGAAAAGGGCTGGGGCGTTCCCACCTGGCCGGCCCAGTACGGCGGCGGCGGCCTGACCCCGGCGCATGCGCGCATCATCCAGCAGGAGCTGGGCCGCGTGGGGGCCTACAACCCCATCGGCGGCATGGGCGTGATGATGTTCGGCCCCACCCTGCTGGAATACGGCACCGAGGCCCAGAAGCAGCAGCACATCCCGCCGATCGTGAAGGGCGAACTGCAATGGTGCCAGGGCTTCTCCGAGCCGGGCGCCGGGTCTGACCTGGCCTCGCTGCAAACCCGCGCCGAAGACAAGGGCGATCATTACATCGTCAACGGCCAGAAGATCTGGACCTCGGGCGCCCAGTGGGCCCAGTGGTGCTTCTGCCTGGTGCGCACCGACACCACCAAGAAGCATGAGGGCATTTCCTTCGTGCTGTTCCCCATGGACACCCCTGGGGTGGAAGTCCGCCCGATCCCGCTGATCGCCGGCAACTCGCCCTTCTGCGAGACCTTCCTGACCGACGTCCGCGTCGAAAAGGACCAGGTGGTCGGCCCGGTCAACGGCGGCTGGACGGTGGCCAAGCGCCTCCTGCAGCATGAGCGTTCGGGCCTGTCGGGCGCCGGCGGCGGCGGCGGCCTGGGTGGTCGTTCGCTGGTGAAACTGGCCAAGGACTATGTGGGCGCCGACGAGTCGGGCCGCCTGGCTGACTCCGACCTGCGCACCCGCGTGATCATGAACGAGATCGACGGTCGCGCTTTCCAGCTGACCGCCATGCGCGCCATGGTCGAATCCAAGGCCAATTCCGGGCCTTCGGCGGCCACCTCGATCATGAAGAATGCGGGCACCCGCTGGATGCAGGATCGCGCTGAACTGACCATCGAGCTCATGGGCCACCAGGGCCTGGGCTGGGAGGGCGACGACTTCACCGCCGAAGAGCTGGGCGCCGTGCGCTCCTGGCTGGGCGGTAAGGCGACGACCATCTATGGCGGTTCGCAGGAGGTGCAGAACAACATCATCTCCAAGCGCATCCTCGGCCTGCCCGACCCGAAATAAGCACTCACACGAATTTTATAGGGATTACAATAAGATGGCCGTTCTCAACGAAGAACAGACAATGCTTCGCGACGCCGCGAAGAGCTGGGTGCAGGAAAAGTCCCCCGTCACCGCCTTCCGCAAGATGCGCGATAGCGGGGTCGAGCTGGGCTACGACGCCAACGCCTGGAACGAAATGGCCGAGATGGGCTGGGCCGGGGTGATCATCCCCGAGGAATACGGCGGCTCGGACTTCGGCTACCTCTCCATGGGCCTGATCCTGGAGGAAACCGGCCGCACCTTGACCGCCTCTCCGCTTCTGGCCTCGGGTCTCGCCGCGGCCTCGGCCCTGGTGCTGGGCGGCTCCGACGCCCAGAAGTCGGAATGGCTGCCGAAGATCGCCGGCGGCGAAGTCGTCGGCGCCCTGGCGATCGACGAAGGCGCGCATCATGCGCCGGAAAAGGTCGCCCTGAAGGCTGAAAAGTCCGGTTCGGGCTACAAGCTGTCGGGCTCCAAGTCCTTCGTGCTGGAAGGCATGGCGGCTGGCCTGCTGATCGTCTCGGCCCGCACCTCGGGCAAGCCGGGCGACACCGACGGGATCACCCTGTTCCTGGTCGCCGGCGACGCCAAGGGCGTGAGCCGCAAGCGTCTGCACCTCGCTGACAGCCGCGGCGCCGCCAACATCACCTTCGACGGCGTCGAAGTGGGCGCTGACGCGGTGCTGGGCGAAGTCGACAAGGGCTACGCCCTGCTGGAGAAGACCCTCGACCGCGCCCGCGCCGGCCTCTGCGCCGAAATGCTCGGCTCGGCCGTCCAGGCCTTCGAAGTGACCCTGGACTACCTCAAGGTCCGGGTGCAGTTCGGCCAGGTCATCGGCTCCTTCCAGGCCCTGCAGCACCGCGCGGCCAAGATGTTCACCGATCTCGAACTGGCCCGCTCGGCCGTCGAAGCCGCCCTCCAGGCGATCGACGCCGACACCCCGGACGTTCCGGAGCTGGTCAGCCTGGCCAAGGCCAAGATGGGCGACGTCTTCCACCTCGTGTCCAACGAGATGGTTCAGATGCATGGCGGCATCGGCATGACCGACGCCCACGACGCGGGCTTCTACATGAAGCGCGCCCGTGCGGCCGAGGCGGCCTTTGGCAACCAGGCCTATCATCGCGACCGCTACGCCCGCATCCAGGGCTACTAAAGCGCGGCCCCCGGCTCCGGTCGGGATCGTCGAACCACATGGACCCCCGGCC
>JAHUZY010000201.1 GCA_019264505.1 Phenylobacterium sp.
GCCTCGACGCCGGCGTTGAGGGCCAGCAGATTGGTCTGGAAGGCGATTTCGTCGATGACGCCGATGATCTGAGTGATCTGTTCGGACGACTTTTCGATCTCGCTCATGGCCTGGACGGCGGCGCCGACCACATGGCCGGTCTTCTCGGCGTCCCCGCGGGAGGTGGCGACCACGGCGGAGGCCTGCTTGGCCCCTTCGGCGGACTTGCGGACGGTGGCGGTGATCTCATCGAGCGCCGCGGCGGTTTCTTCCAGGCTGGCGGCCTGCTGTTCGGTGCGGCGCGACAGGTCGTCGGCCGCCTGGCTGATTTCGCCGGCGCCCGAGCGCATGGCCCGGACGTTGGTGGCCACGACCGACATGGCTTCCTGCAGCTGGCTGATGGCCGCATTGAAGTCGTCGCGCAGCTTCACATAGTCGCCCGGGAAGGGCTCGGAGATGCGGAAGGTCAGGTCGCCGCGGGCCAGGTGATCCAGGCCAGAGGCCAGGCCGGCGACAACCTTGGCCTGCTCCTGGGCGGTGGCGGCGCGTTCGGCCTCATTGCGGGCGCGCTCGGCTTCAGTCTGGCGCCGCTGTTCGTCGGTCTGGCTTTCCAGGCGGGCCTTTTCGATGGCCGCGTCCTTGAACACCTGGACGGCCTCGGCCATCTCGCCGACCTCGTCCTTGCGGCCGCGGGCGGGCACCTCGACGGAGGAGTCGCCCTCGGCCAAGCGACGCATGGCTGACGTCATGGCCACGATGGGCGCGCCGATCATTCGGGACAGCAGCCAGCCGATGCCGATGGCGGCCAGGGTGGCCAGCAGCAGGGCGCCGGAGATCAGCAAGGTGGTCTGCTGATTGATGGTGGCCAGGCGCTTCTGCAGCGTGTTCGTCTGCTCGGTTTCGTAGTTGTAGACGGCTTCCAGGGGCTCTTCGACCTTGGCCATAAGCCCATCGGCGATGCCGCTGGAGCCAATCATGTCGGTGGCTTCTTGATAGGTCAGGGGGTTGGCGGCCAGGGCGGCGGCGCCATCGACAACCTGCACATACCAGTCACTGGCTGCGGTCTTGGCGAGGTCGACATTCTTCAGCGCCTCGGGGCTTTCAGCCACCTGGCCCCGAAGGGTGTCCATAGCCTTGCCGAAGTTGTCCCGGTGCGCGGCCGCGCGCTCCAGATAATAGGGGTCGAGGGTGATCAGATAGCCTCGAAGGCTGTTTTCCTGGCGGGCCAGAAGGAAGTTGGCCTGGGCCACGGAGGCCAGGCCGTCCTGCGCCCCGGAATAGGCCGAGCGCGCCTTGGTCAACTGGCCCATATTGTAGAAGGTGATGCCTCCGGTGGCGGCGATCACCACCACCATGAGCGCAAAGCCTGCCGCCAGTTTGCGGGAAATTTTCCAGTCGTTGAACGACACGTCAGCCATCCCAGTCTTCGGTCGCGCCGCCTGCGGCAGGGCGAGAGGTTTCGGCCTGATACGCCAGCCTCGGAGAGACGTTTGCGGGCCGCAGCCCGGAGCACGTCCATTAACTCTGGTCGGTGATCAGGCTTTACCGTTGAAGAAAGCGTTACTTCCTTGTCCGTCACAGCCGGGTGCGGCGGCGCAGAGCCTTCTAT
This sequence comes from Phenylobacterium sp., assembly GCA_019264505.1. Lineage (GTDB taxonomy): Bacteria > Pseudomonadota > Alphaproteobacteria > Caulobacterales > Caulobacteraceae > Phenylobacterium. Next base: position 1,589 of record JAHUZY010000201.1, read on the forward strand.
TCCTGGGAAATCGGTCGGGTGCGACATTCTAGCGCGCGTCGGCCTGACACATGACTTCAAAGGCCTTTACCCGGAATGGGTAATCATAGGCGCAAGTCTTTCTTAAGGGCTGCCAGTCTTTGCTGAAGCTTGGGGCGGAGCGTCGGTCCCGCCTAGCGGCCACAGTTGTAGCCGACCGGTTTCCCCACTGGAGCGCCGCATGGCACTCGAACCCACATCCCGGGGCCGCTTCAATCTGGAGAAGGCCACCATTCTCATGCTGGATGGCAACGGCATGGGCATGGACATTCTGGTCCAGATCGTCACCGGCCTGGGCGCCAAGTCCCTGCATCGCTGCCAGACGGTCGACGAGGCCAAGGATGTGGTTAAGCGCAACACCATCGATCTGATCATCGCCGATGCGCTCTCGCCAGCTGGCGAAGGCTATGAATTCGTGTCCTGGCTGCGCACGGATGGCGGTGAGCCCAACGCCTTTGCGCCGGTGGTGGTGACCGCCGCGCACACCCCGGTGTCCATGGTGCAGAAGGCCCGCGACTGCGGCGCCCACTACATCGTCAAGAAGCCCCTGACCCCGGTGGTCATGCTGGAGCGGATTCTGTGGATCGCCCGGGAAAGCCGGCCCTTCATCGAATGCGACGCCTATGTGGGGCCAGATCGCCGGCACAAGAATGAGGGACCGCCCAACGGGGTGCCCCGTCGTCGCGACGACCTCCCCCCCGAGGTCGGCGACGCCCAGGAGCCAAACCTGAGCCAGGACCAGGTCGATGGTCTGTTTTCCACCCGAAAGGTCGCCCTGTGAGCTCGGTTCGTATCCATCGCCCCAAATACGCCCTGGCCACCATGCTGCGAAAGCCTGGGGGGACCACGGTCGCCGAAGCCGTTCAGCGGGCTGAAACCAATCTGGAAGGTTTGCAGGAGGCCGGCTGGGTTCAACTCGACGATGGCCTGGCCGCCATGGACAAGATCTTCGCCCGCTACGGAGACCGCTTCGACGGCGACCTGATCGCCGAACACTATGGCGTAGCCGTCAGACTGATTGGCCTGCCCAGCCTGTGCGGCCTCGACGCCCTGGAGAATGCCGCCCACAGTCTTTGTGACCTGCTGGACCGGCTGTCGACCACTGGCCGGTGGGATCGCGATGGGGTGCAGGTTCATATTCAGGCCCTGCGGCTGTTGCGCAATCTGCCCCCCGGCGCTGACGGGGTGGCGGAGCCGGTGTTGGATGGCCTGCGGAAGGTTCGTGAGCGTCACGCCATCCAGTCCTCCAACTGAAGACCCTCAGAGCGGCAGCCGCACCGTGTTCTTGACCTCTTCAAGGACAGCATAGGTCCGGGTTTCCCGGACGCCTGGCATCTGCACCAGGATTTCCCCCAGAAAGGCGCGATAGGCGGCCATGTCGGCCAGCCGCGCCTTGATGAGATAGTCGAAGCCGCCAGCGACCATGTGACACTCCAGAATCTCCGGCGTCGCGCGGGCGGCGGCGGCGAATTCGGCGAACAGGTCCCCTGTGGTGCGATCGAGCTGGACCTCCACAAAGATGAGCAGGCCCCGGTCGATGGCCTTAGGGTCCAGCAGGGCGGCGTAGCCCTGGATCACGCCGGCCGCCTTCAGGCGCCGGACGCGCTCATGACAGGCCGCAGGCGACAGGTTGCAGCGGGCGGCCAGGGCCTGGTTGGTGATCCGCCCATCGGCCTGCAACAGGCGCAGCAGGCGCAGATCGGTCTCGTCAAGCTTCGTCGTTTCGCGGGTCATTCTGTGAATTATTCGGTGATAGGATCGTACATACGAAACACATTCGGCACCTCGAACGCTACATCGAACTGAAGCCCTTGGGAGGTTGCGATGAACTGGGACCTGCTGGACGCCGCCAAGTATCAGGACGAGACCGAGGCGGTGGCCGCCCTGCTGGCCCGGCCGCCGTTCGGCCCCGACGCCCAGGCGGCGATCCGGGCGCAGGCCGAGACCCTGGTGCGGGGCGCCCGGGGACGGGCCGACCGCCAGGGGGTGGTGGAGAGCTTTCTGCAGGAATTCAGCCTCGGCACCCGGGAGGGTCTGGCCCTGATGTGCCTGGCCGAGGCCCTGCTGCGCACCCCCGACGACGAGAGCCGCGACCGGCTGATCGCCGAGCGGATCGGCAGCGCCGACTGGGCCGCTCACCTTGGCAAGTCCGACAGCCTGTTCGTCAACGCCTCGACCTGGGGCCTGATGCTCACCGGGCGGCTGGTGGAGGTGGACGAGGAGGCCCAGCGGGACCTGGGCGGCTTCCTGCGGCGCCTGACCGGCCGGCTGGGCGAGCCGGTGATCCGGGCGGCGGTGGCCCAGGCGGTGCGCATCATGGGCGAACAGTTCGTCCTCGGCCGGGACATCGACGCGGCCCTGAAGCGGGCCAAGGCCGAGGGTTATCTCTGCTCCTTCGACATGCTGGGGGAGGGCGCCCGCACGGCCGCCGACGCCGCCCGCTATGAGGCCGCCTACGCCCACGCCATCGCCATGGTGGGTCAGGCCCATGGGGGCCGCGGCCCGGAGGACGGGCACGGGATTTCGGTGAAGCTCTCGGCCCTGTCGCCCCGTTATGAGGCGACGCAGGCCGCGCGGGTCTGGGACGAACTCTATCCGCGGCTGACGCGGCTGGCGGTCCTGGCGGCAGGCCATGATCTGAACCTGACCCTGGACGCCGAGGAGGCCGACCGACTGGTTCTGTCGCTCAAGCTGCTGGACCGCCTGGCCCGGGAGCCGGAGCTCGGTGACTGGCGGGGCCTGGGCCTGGCGGTGCAGGC
>JAHUZY010000193.1 GCA_019264505.1 Phenylobacterium sp.
ATATAGGCGAGGCCGCGTCCGGGGCCAACTCGCGGGCGATGACGCTGGGGAAGTCGCGATGGCGCGGCCCTTCAAACAAATGTTCGTCTGCGACCTTCCGCCGCCGCCGGGGCTGGGTTAGCGTCCGCGCCAATTGCGCAAATCGGACGTTGGGAGAACGACATGAAGGCAGTGCTGAGCAAGGTGACGGGCGGTCCGGACGCCCTGGTCGTCGAGGACATTCCCGCGCCCGTGGCCGGTCCCGGCCAGGCCCTGATCTCGGTGAAGGCCGTCGGCGTCAACTTCCCCGACGTGCTGATGATCGAGGACAAATACCAGTCGCGTCCGCCGCGCCCCTTCTCGCCGGGCGGCGAGCTGTCCGGCGTCATCAAGGCCGTCGGCGAGGGCGTCACGAGTGTAAAGGTCGGCGACCGGGTTCTGGCCAATACGGGCTGGGGCGGGATGGCCGAAGAGGTGGCCCTCCCGGCCAACCGCCTGTGGCACATCCCCGACAGCATGCCCCATGACGAGGCCGCGGCCTTCATCCTGACCTATGGCACCTCCTTCCACGCCCTGAAGCATCGCGGTCGGGTGAAGGCCGGCGAGAGCCTGCTGGTCCTGGGCGCCGCCGGCGGCGTCGGTCTGGCGGCCGTCGAGCTGGGCCAGGCCATGGGCATGCGGGTCGTGGCCGCCTGTTCGAGCCAGGAGAAGGTCGATCTGGCCATCAAGCACGGCGCCGACGAGGGCGTGGTCTATGGCCGCGGCCCCTTCGACCGCGACGGCCAGAAGCAGCTGTCGGAACTGTTCAAGTCCAAGGCCGGGCCGAACGGCTTCGACGTCATCTATGACGCCGTGGGCGGCGACTATGCCGAGCCCGCCCTGCGCACCATCGCCTGGGAAGGCCGCTATCTGGTGATCGGCTTCGCCGCCGGCGAAATCCCCAAGATCCCGCTGAACCTGACCCTGCTGAAGGGCTGCGAGATCGTCGGCGTGTTCTGGGGCACTTGGGCGGCCAAGGATCCGGAAGCCTTCGCCCAGAGCGTCAAGGACCTGCTGGACCTCTATGCGGCGGGCAAGATCAAGCCGCATGTCTCCGAGCGCTTCCCTCTGGAGAAGGGCGCCGACGCTATCGCCCACCTGGCCAGCCGCAAGGCCATGGGCAAGGTGGTCGTGACCATCGACTGATCGCAAGGACGCGCCAATGATGGGCGGGCGGGGCGGAAGCATCTTCCCCTCCCGTCCGTCGCACTCTAGTGATCGTCGATCACATAGACGAGGCGCCGACGTCCGTGCGAGCGCCCAAAGGGGAGATGCGTCATGGCTGGTCGTCTTGAGGGCAAGGTTGCGGTGATCACTGGCGGGTGCTCCGGCATCGGCCTCGGGACGGTTGAGCTGTTCGTCGCCGAGGGCGCCAAGGTGGTGGCCGCCGACATCCAGGACGAAAAGGGCGCCATGCTGGAGGCGCGCTTCGGCGAGCAGGTCCGCTACGCCCATTGCGACGTCACCGCCGAAGACGACATCGTCGCCGCCCTGAAGCTGGCGCAGAGCGCCTTCGGCGGCCTCGACATCCTGTTCAACAACGCCGGCATCTCCGACCGCATGGGGGCGATCACCGAGGTCACCGCCGAAGGCTGGGACTGGATCTTCTCGGTGCTGGTCCGCGGCCCGGCGCTGGGCATGAAGCACGCCGCCCCGATGATGATCGCCCGCGGCGGCGGCTCGATCATCAACACCGCCTCGATCGCCGGCCTCCAGGCGGGCTTTGGCCCCATCGCCTATTCCACCGCCAAGGCCGGCGTCATCCATATGAGCCGCGTGGCCGCCGCCCAGCTGTCGCGCCAGAAGGTGCGGGTCAACGCCATCTGCCCGGGCCTCATCGCCACCTCGATCTTCGGCGCCTCGCTTGGCCTGCCCCGCGAGGTGGCCGACCAGATGGCCGCCCGGGTGGAGCAGGGCGCGGCCAGCGTCCAGCCGGTGCCCAAGGCCGGTCTGCCGGACGATATCGCCCAGGCTGCGCTCTATCTCGCCTCGGACGCCTCGGCCTTCGTGTCAGGGACCCACCTGGTGGTGGACGGCGGCATCACGGTCGGCGGCCGCCACAGCTGGGACACCGAGTCGCCCTCGCCCTTCGTGCAGATGTTCGGCGAGGACTCGCCGTTCGCGCCGCCTGCCGCGCCTGCGGCCTCGTGAGGCGGGGCGGTTGAGCGAGGACAAGCCGCCCCGGCCGCCGCTGGCGCCCAATGTCCACGGGGCCCTGTGGATGGTGGCGTCAGCGCTCGGATTCACCGTGATGACGACGCTGATCAAGTTCCTCGGCGACGATTATCCGGCGGCCTTGCAGACCTTCTACCGGCAGGTGGCGGGGTTCGTGATCCTGATCCCCTTCATCATAAACCGCCGCGGCGCGGCCTTCGCCACCACGCGGCCGGGCATCCTGCTGTTCCGCTCAGCGGCGGGCACGCTGGGGATGATCCTGTCCTTCTACGCCTTCCAGAAGATGCCGTTGGCCGACGCTAATGCGCTCTCCTTCACCCGCACGCTCTGGCTGGTGCCGCTGGCCTTCTTCATCGTGCGCGAGCCGGTGGGGCCGATGCGCATTGGCGCGGCCCTGGTGGGGTTCGCCGGCGTGCTGATCATGGTGCGGCCAGGGGCTGGCGGCGAGTTCGCCATCGGCTGGCCGGCCGCAGCCATGCTGGCCTCATCCTTCCTGTTTGCGCTCACCATCACCGGCATGAAGGTGATGACCCGGGATCACAGTCCCATGGTGCTGCTGGTCTGGTCGGCGACGCTCGGCCTGGTCTTCGCCCTGCCCGGCGCCCTGTTCGTCTGGCGCTGGCCCGAGCCCTTCGACCTGTTCCTGTTGTGCGTGATGGGGGTGATCGGGACCCTGACCCAGGGGTTCTACATCAAGGGGATGTCTATCGGCGACGCCGGCGCCATGGCGCCGATCGACTATATCCGGCTGGTCTTCGCCGCCGGCGCCGGCTTTCTGCTGTTCAATGAGCTGCCCACCATTTGGACCCTGATCGGCGCGGCCGTGGTGGTGATCTCCACCCTCTCCATCACCTGGCGCGAACAGCAGCTCGCCAAACAGGCCAGGCTCAAGGCGGCGGCCGAGGTCTAGCTCTTTTCCTTGTCCTGCGACTGCCGCTCCAGGAAGGCCTGAGCCTCGGCCTTGTGGCGGGGTTTCACATAGCGGCCCACCAGGGCCAGCATGGCCCCGAATACGGCTGCGTCATCGGTGAAGCCGACCACCGCCAGGACGTCGGGGATCGCGTCTGCGGGCATGACGAAATAGGCCAGGGCCGCCAGCATCATGCCCTTGGCCGCGCTGGGCGTCGCTGGATCGCGGGCGCAGAACCAGACGGCGATGGCGTCGGCGGCGAAAGGGATCTTAGAGGCGGTTCGCACGATCTTGGGCCAGAAGCCCCGCCGCACCCGCTCTTCATTGACCTTGACCACGGCGGGCACGAGCGCCCGCTTCGGATCCAGCGCCTGTGCCGGATCAAATCCGTCAGTCTTGACGTCGGGTGATACTTTAGGCCGCGCGATCATCAGGATAAGCCAGTTTCAGGTTGCATCATTAAACGCATCAGGAGGCGTAGCGTCCATGAAACTTGATTCCTCTGTCGCCGCCGTCGTCACCGGCGGCGCATCGGGCCTCGGCGAGGCCACGGTCCGCGCCCTGGCCGCCCATGGGGTGAAGGTCGCCATCTTCGACATGAACGCCGACAAGGGCGAAGCGGTCGCAAAGGATGTCGGCGGCGTGTTCTGCAAGGTCGACGTCACCGACGACGCCACGGTCGAGGCCGGTTTCGAAAAGGCCCGGGCCGCCCATGGCCAGGAGCGGATCCTGATCAACTGCGCCGGCACCGGCTTCGCCGCCAAGACCGCCAGCCGCGACAAGACCACCGGCGAGACCAAGTCCCACCCGATCGCCATCTTCGAGAAGATCGTCCAGATCAATCTGGTGGGCACCTTCCGCTGCGTGGCCAAGGCCGCCCAGGGCATGTTGTCGCTGGAGCCGCTGGAAGACGGCGAGCGTGGCGTGATCGTCAACACGGCCTCCGTGGCCGCGGTGGACGGCCAGGTGGGCCAGGCGGCCTATTCGGCTTCCAAGGGCGGCGTGGTCGGCATGACCCTGCCCATCGCCCGGGACCTGATGAACGACGGCATCCGCGTGAACACCATCCTGCCGGGCATCTTCAACACCCCGCTGATGAACGCCGCGCCGGAGAACGTGAAGGCCGCTCTCGCCGCCTCGGTGCCCTTCCCCAAGCGTCTGGGCAATGCTGAGGAATACGCCTCCCTGGCCGTGGAAATGTGCCGCAACGGCTACTTCAATGGCGAACATGTCCGCCTCGACGGCGCCATCCGCATGCCGCCGCGCTAAGGGTGAGATCGCAGCCGGGGTTTACCCGGC
>JAHUZY010000227.1 GCA_019264505.1 Phenylobacterium sp.
GCCGTCTCCCGCACCTGGGTAGGCGCGCGCACCCGGGCCTTGGCCCGCTCGATGACGTAGCGGGAATAGTCCTCCAGATCGCCTTCGAAGGGGACGATGGTTCCGTCTGCGGCCAGCCACAACCGGTCAGCGACCATCTCCATGAGCGAGCGGTCGTGGGTGATCAGGATCACGGCGCCAGCGAACTCGTTCAGGGCCTCGAGCAGGGCGCGGCGGGAGTCGATGTCCAGGTGGTTGGTGGGCTCATCCAGGATCAGGAGGTGAGGCGCCTCGGCGGCCACCATGTTGAGCAGGAGCCGCGCGCGCTCGCCCCCCGACAGGTCGGCCACCGTGGTCTCCACCTTGTCGCGGTTGAAGCCGTATTGGGCCAGCTTTGAGCGACGGGAGGCCTCCGAGGCCTCCGGCATGGCGCGGCGAATGATGTCCAGCGGCGTCTCCGTGGGATCCATCGCCTCGATCTGGTGCTGGTGAAACCAGCCGACCCGCATGCGGCGATCCCGGTGCATGTGGCCATGTTCGATTGCCAGGGCCTCGGCCACCATCTTGGCGAAGGTGGACTTGCCCGCCCCGTTGACGCCCAGCAGGCCGATGCGGTCGTCCACGTCCAGGCGCAGGTTCAGGTCCCGCAAGATGGGCGGCCCGCCATAGCCGACGCTGACGCCTTCCATCCGCACCAGGGGCGGGGCCAGGGGGCGCTCGGGTGAGGGCAGGGTGAAGGGGGCGACACTCTCGCTATCGACGGAATCGATCACCGGCAGCTTGGCCAGGGCTTTCAGGCGCGACTGGGCCTGCGTCGCCTTGCTGGCCTTGGCCCGGAAGCGATCGACGAAGGACTGCATGTGCGCCCGCTTGGCCTCGATCTTGGATCGCATGGCTTCCTGCAGGCGCGCCTTTTCCGCCCGCTGGGTCTCGAAGGCGTCGTAGCCGCCCGCATAGAGGGTCAGCTTGCCATCGGCGAGATGCAGGGTGTGATCGACGGAGTTGTTCAGCAGATCCCGGTCGTGGCTGATGATCAGGGCGTTGTAGGGATAGGTCTGCAGGCGCGCCTCCAGCCAAAGCGCGCCCTCCAGGTCGAGATAGTTGGTCGGTTCGTCCAGCAGCAGCATGTCGGGTTCGGAGAACAGGGCTGCGGCCAGGGCCACCCGCATCCGCCACCCGCCGGAGAATTCCGACATCGGCCGCTCGAGATCCTCGGTGGAAAAGCCAAGGCCGGCGAGAATTTCAGCGGCCCGGGACGGCGCACGGTCGGCGTCGATCTCGATCAGGCGGGCATAGATCTCGCCCATCTGCTCAGGCTCGGCGATCTCAAGGTCCGCGAGCAGGCCATGACGGATCTCGTCAGCGGCGAGCACCGTGTCGATCAGCGACACCGGCGTCGCCGGATGCTCCTGGTCCACCGAGCCCAGGCGCGCGCCCTTGGGCAGGCTGATTTCGCCGGAGCCGAGGACCAGTTCGCCCTTGATCAGCTTGAAGAGGGTCGACTTTCCGACGCCATTGCGCCCCACCAGGGCGACCTTGGCGTTGCGGGGCAGGGTGACCGTGGCCCCGTCGAAGAAGCGGCGGCCCCAGGCGTCGAAGACCAGTTCGTGAATTTGCAGCATGGGCGTCAGGGCACAACAGTAAGAGGCAGGCGAGATTGCGCGCGGCCACACGCACAGAGGCGGGCTTGCCGTCACAGGGGGGAGGGGCCGAGCGTTCGAGATCTGCGCCGCCGCCGTCCCGACCGTGGCGGCGCTCATAGCAGACCTGGCCCCGCCCGTCAGGGGGTATCGGCCGCTGCGGCTTGGCGCGGGCGGGTCTCAGGGCTATACACGCGCGCCTCTGGGCGAAACCCCGCCTCAAGACCCCATTTCTGAAGAAAAATCCCATGACCGAACGCACCTTCTCGATCATCAAGCCGGACGCGACCGAGCGGAACCTGACCGGCAAGATCAATGCGGTGATCGAAGGCGCAGGCCTGCGCATCGTCGCCCAGCGCCGCATCCGCATGACCGAAGACCAGGCCAAGACCTTCTATGAGGTCCACAAGGAGCGCCCGTTCTACGGCGAGCTGGTCGGGCAGATGACCTCGGCCCCCGTGGTCGTGCAGGTCCTGGAAGGCGAAAACGCCGTGGCCAAGTATCGTGAGATCATGGGCGCCACGAACCCCGAACAGGCCGCCGAAGGCACGATCCGCAAGCTGTTCGCCAAGAATGTCGGCGAAAACTCGGTCCATGGCTCCGACAGCCAGGACAACGCCAAGCTCGAGATCGCCCAGTTCTTCACCGAAGACCAGATCGTCGGCTGATCGGCTTCACCGCCGGAACGATCAAGGGCCGCAGCAGCGACGCTGCGGCCCTTTTTCATGGACGAGGGGGCCGGGCGTTCAGACCGCAGCCAGTTCGCCGCAGATGAAGGCGTCTTCTCCAGCCGCCAGCAGGGCGTCGAGCACGATCGGCGCGTCCTCGGCGCCCACGATCAGCACCATGCCGAGACCGCAGTTGAAGGTCCGGCGCATTTCTTCCTGGGCGACGCCGCCCGTCTCCGCCAGCCATGCGAACACCGGGGGGAGGGGCCACGCGTCCCAGTCGAAGCGCGCCGCCAGCCCCTCGGCGATGGCCCGCGGCGGGTTCTCGGTCAGGCCGCCGCCGGTGATGTGCGCCAGGCCCTTGATCTGGCCAGCCTTGATCAGCGGCGTCAGGCTGCGGGCATAGATGCGGGTCGGCGTCATCAGGGCCTGCGCCAGGGTCTGCCCCTCGGCGAAGGGCGCCGGCGCGTCCCAGGCCAGACCCGAGCGCTCGACGATCTTGCGGATCAGCGAATAGCCGTTGGAGTGCGGCCCCGAAGAGGCCAGGCCGATCAGCAGATCGCCGGCGCCCTGATCATCCATCCGCGGCAGAACCCGGTTGCGATCCACAGCGCCGACGGAGAAGCCGGCGAGATCATAGTCGGCGCCGGCGTACATGCCGGGCATCTCTGCCGTCTCGCCGCCCACCAGGGCCGCGCCGGCCAGCTTGCAGCCCTCGGCGATCCCGGCGATCACCCGGGTGGCGACGGCCACGTCCAGCTTGCTGGTGGCCAGATAGTCCAGGAACATCAGCGGCTCGGCGCCCTGGGCCAG